>CAYGTG010000444.1:0-6789 GCA_964352485.1 uncultured Nannocystaceae bacterium
CCGCGAACGTGCGGCGCCGCATGTGGCTCCACTTCGAGTCCATCCTAGGACGCCGACGCTAGCATCGAATGTGGCAAATGCCCGCCTGCGCGGAGGTCGGCGGACAGCTCAAGCGCTGGGTTTGTAGCGGGGCACCCAAACCGTGACGACCGTGCCGCGATCCCCGTTCGTGTCGAGCGTCACCCGGCCCTTGAGACTCCGGACGATGTCGTTGACCACCGGGAGGCCCAGGCCCGTACCGCCCGACCCCTTGGTGGTGAAGAACGGCTCGAACACCCGCGCCCGCAGGTCCTCGGCGATGCCCGCCCCGTCGTCCCGCACCTCGAGCACCCCCCAGTCGTGCTCGTACCAGGTGGAGATTTCGATCGTGCCGCGGTCGCTGCCGTCGCCGTCGCCGAGCGCGTCAATCGCGTTGGTGATCAGGTTCAGGGCGATCTGGTGAACTTCGTCCTTGTCGGCGTGGACGACGACGTCTTCGTCGCCCCGCTGCTCGAACGAAAGTTTGATGCGGCGCAGCTTACCGGCTCGCCGCAGCAGCGCGAGAATACCGTCGATCGAGACGCCGATCACGACGGCGCCCCGAGTCCGGACTCGCGGCCGCAGCGGCTCGAGGATCTGCTCGACGTGCTGGTGCACCCGCCGCACGCTCTCGCGCATGATGCCGATCATCCCTGAGCCCACAGGATCGGCGCTGCCCTTCTCGATCATCGTGAGGTAGCCGAGCAAGGGCCCGAGTTCATTCTTGATCTCGTGGGCCGCGCTGCCGGCCAAGAGACCGATGGTGGCGAGTCGATCCGCCTGCTGGAGCTGGCGGCTGAGTTGCTCGTACGCCATCTCGTAGTAGAGCAGCGCGAGCACGTACCGGGTGCGCTCCTCGCCGTCGACCTGCGGCATTTCGCAAACCGACAAGCTCATCTTGGCGGGCAGGTGACGACCGCGTCCGGCGTACACGGTGACCTCGCCGCGCCAATGGCTCGTGCTGGCGGGCCCCTTGGCCAGGCTCACGACGCGGTCCTGGATGTCTCCCTCGGTGGGGTGTGGCTCGAACAGCTCCCGGATGTCGATGTCGAGCAGTTCGTACAGCGGCTCACCCACCAGGGCCACGAAGCTCTCCGAGGCGTCGACCAACCGACCCGCTTCGTCGAGCACCAAGATGCCCTCGACCGCGCGGTCGTACAGGACCGACAGCAGCATCGCGGTCTTCTGATGCCGAATCGCGAGCTGACGGTGCTCCTCCTGCAGACGCACCTGCGCATGCTTTTCGACCGTCGTTTCCTGGCGGTGCTCGATGGCCCGGCTGACCGTGTCCAGCAGCTGCGCCCGCGAGACTGGCTTCGTCAGGTAGTCGAACGCGTGTTCCCGAACCGCCTCCGCGGCCGCCTGCACGCTCTGGTCCGCCGTCACGATGATGACCGGGAGATCGGCATCCAGGGTCTCGATGTGCTTGAGCAGATCGAGTCCGGTCCCGCCGGGCATCAGGAGATCCGTGACGACGACGTCGAATTCGCCGGCGCTCTCAAACCGTTCGAGTGCCTGGTCGAAGTCCCCCGCCACGGTCACCTGGTACCCGCTCTTGCGCAGCGACAGCGCGAGCGCATGAACGACCAGCGGGTCGTCCTCCACCAAGAGAACGGAGTTATTCACCCTTTGGTCCGCGTTCTTCGTCACGAGGGTGGTGACTCCAGCCGGATCTCGAGTCGCCCATCCAAACACTCGACCGAGCCTTCTTCGACGAGGATGTCCGCGATCCGCTCCATCGCCGCCGGGGACCAGGTGACCGAAGCCCCTGCTGCGTCCACGAGGGTCGCCGTCGTTGTCGGTCCGTCCACCATGAAGCGGGCATCAAAGGGCCCCGTGGCGGTCTCGGCGCTTTCCATGAGGGCCAGGAACAGCGCGACGACGGCGAGACCGGTCGAACGCGGGCCGTCGAAGTCTCGTTCGACCACGACCTCGAGCCCGATGCGGTGGCGCTCACTTCGCCGCGCGAACATGGCGTCTGTTCGTTCGACTGCCGCCGAAAGCTTGGTGGGGCGGTCCGTGTTCCGGACGAGTGCGGCATAGGCGTGCAGGAGGTCACGCATTCGCTCTGCGGCCTGAAGCGATTGCTGTGCGCGCCGAGGACCCTCGCCCGGCTCATCGCCTTCGATGCCGAGCTCGCACAGCACGGTGATCGACTGGAGCGGGTTGCTCAGGTCGTGCGTGAGAATCGCTGCGAGGCTGAGCAACGTCGTCCGCTCTGCCACCGCCTTTCGCCGAGCCGCCCGTTCGTCCACGGGCCCGACTCTATCGAGCCCCCCTGCGCCGCACCACCGGTGTATGGTCAGCGTTCGAGAATGGGCCGCCGCGTTCGACAACACGTCAATCCGCTCGCGCTGAGGTACACGACTGCCCGCGCAACACCGGTGCCGCGGCCGGCCCACCTTGGGCCGCACTGTCCGATCGACGTCGAACTCGGTTGCGCCGACGGCCAGTTCAGCTTCCAGCTCGCAGAGGCTGCACCGGAGCGCTTCGTCGTGGGCCTCGAGATTCGCGAGAAGGTGCTCGAGGTCAACCGCCGCAAGGTCGAGGCGGCAGGCCTACGCAATCTTGCGTTCGGCTACGTCAACATGGACGTCGACCTCGATCGCGTGTTCGAGCCGCGCAGCGTCGACCGCTTTCACATCTTGTACCCCGACCCCTGGTTCAAGAACCGCCACCACAAGCGACGGGTGGTGAAGCTGGAGCTTTGCCAGACGATGGCGCGCCAGCTTCGGCCTGGCGGCGAGTTGCACTTTGCCAGCGACGTCTACGAGGTTGCCCTCGAAGCGTTGAGCGAACTCGAAACCGCCGAGGTCGAGGCGTTGGGGTTCACCAACATGGCCGGCGAGTGGAGCTTCTGGCGGGGCAACCCATACCCGGCGGCATCAAAACGCGAAGACACCACGATTCGTCGGGGTCAACGGCCGTGGCGAATTCGCTATCGCTACAACCCGCCAACGTGAGCGCGCGTCAGTAGGCCGGGGCGAGCTCGGCTGCAGACGGGAGGCTGATCGCGTCGTCCAAGCCTTCGCAGTTCTCGTAGGCGTTGGCGGCTGATCGCCGCTGCGCAGCCCCCTCGCCGGCCTTGTCCATCTTCTCGACGATCGCATCGACGCACGAGCAGTAGGACAAGGCGTCCTCGCGCACGCCGTCTTCGTCGCACCGGTCTTGCTGCAGCTCCGCCGCCCACGCGTTGAAGTGAGGGCGACAGTCCAGACTGGGAAACTCGACGCCCCAAACGCAGCCGCACAAGCCTTCGTCGCGGACGATGTCGATGCGGCCCCCGCACAGCTCGCGCATGTACTCGTCGGTTGCTCGCAGCCGGACGTCAAGGTCGCGGGCTCCGCCGAGGACCGTTCCGACGAACGCTGGGATCACCCAGCCGCCGACGAACGCGACGACGGGAGCGGCGAGGAGGAG
This sequence comes from uncultured Nannocystaceae bacterium, assembly GCA_964352485.1. GTDB lineage: Bacteria > Myxococcota_A > Polyangia > Nannocystales > Nannocystaceae > CAJXVA01. The sequence continues at coordinate 3,439 of CAYGTG010000444.1, forward strand.
TCCGAGAATCATCCCGGGGACCCGTGAACGCGGCGGATCGTCGATGTCTGCGAGCATCGGCATGAGCTACGCAGTCTAACGGGCGAGCCCTGGGTTCGCTTTCCCTGCGCCGGTTGCGCCGCTTCGAGGAGGCGAGTCATCACAGGCGTGTGACGACTGCGCCCGCACCCCCTTGTGAAGGTAGGGGCCGCATATGATACTCCGCCACCAGCTTCGGGCCGAGGCTCTGTTTCTCATGCGCATTCACGCCGTCATCGCCAATCTGACGTCTCCCACCCTCGCATTTGCGTTGGCGCTCGCGCCGACCGCCGCGGTGGCAGCGCCCGCCGAAGCCGATGCCGCGCCTGCTGAGGGCGCCGCACCAGAGGGCGAAGCTGCTCCGGCCGAGGGCGAAGCTGCTCCGGCGGAAGGCGAAGCCGCGCCCGCCGAGGGGGAAGCCGTTCCGGCCGAAGGGGAAACCCCGGCTGAGCCGCCGGCGGACGGCGAAGTCATGCCGGAGCCCCCGCCGGAGCCGGAGCCGGAGCCGGAGCCGGAGCCCGAGCCTGAACCCGAGCCCGTGGCGGAGCCGGAGCCCGAGACGCCGCCCGAGCCGGAGTACGACCCTGAGTCGGAGAAGCCCCAGGAGCCCACGATCAACGGCAAGCCCCGCAACGGCAAAGGCATGATGATCGCCGGTGGTTCTGCCCTCGCGGTCGGCATCGGCCTGACGATCGGCTTTGCCGCCATGACTCGCGGCTGCAGCCTCGACGGTCCGCTTCAGTGTCGTTACGAGACGCAGGACGAGTTCCTGATTCCGGCGGGCGGCGCTGTGATCCTCACCGGCACGATCCTGCTCGCCGTCGGCGTCGGCTACCACTTCCACTACAAGAAGTGGCAAGCGTGGAGCCCGGACGCCGACAAGAAGAAGCGTCGCCGCCGCGCCGCGATCCCCATGCCTGCGCTCGTCAAGGGCGGCGGTGCGCTGGGCTGGTCCGGCCGCTTCTAGCACATCGGGTGAGAGCAAACAGCAGCTCCGGCTTTGGCCAGGGCTGCTGTTTTTGATTTCATCGCCGGCGGTGCACGACGGAGTGGGCGATCTCTGCGAGCAGCTCGATGTCTTCGAGACGGGCCCGATGAACCTGGGCGCTCAACTTGGCCCGGGCAACGCCCTCCGCGGTGCTTTGGCTGACTTCGTGAGCCTCTGGAAGCATCGCGCCGACCGAGAGGCCCATCCCGTCGGCGATCCGCAGAAGTGTACGCAGACCGGGGCTACTGTAGTGCCCGTTCTCGAGTCGGGAAACCATGTCGGTCGCGATGCCAGCCGCGCGCGCGAGGGCATTTTGGGTGAGGCCCCGCTCTTCTCGAAGGGAGCGAACGCGCTGGCCGAGCTCGAACATGTAGCTGCGCTCGTGGTGGCGACGGCTGAGTCCGTCATCATCGAGATCGTCCGGGGCCGGGTTCGGTGCGTCCGTCATCGCGCACGCGCAGCATGCCACGTTCTGCGAAGACCCACTCCTGCCCGGCCCATCGCCCGCGGGTTCCGGCTACGAATGCTCAGAGACCGAATTCGAGCTGCTTCGCCTCCAGCACATGGACGCGATCGCGAATTCGGGCGGCCTCTTCGTACCGCAGCTCTTTGGCAAGGGTCTGCATCTCGCCCCGCAGCTCGGCGATCCGACCTTTGAGCTCGGCGGGAAGCAGATCGCTGTCTCGGAGTTCGCCCACCCCCACAGGCATGGCGTCGGCTCCTTTCTTGCCCCCTCGGCCTCTTCCGCGACCTTTGGCGACCGCGGCCGCGGTCGCCGCATCGCCCTTGTCGTTCGAAACCGTTGAGATCGACCGCCGGACCGAGGTGGGCGTGATGCCGTGCTCGGTGTTGTAGGCTTGCTGCACCGCGCGACGCTCCTCGGTGACGTCGAGCGTCTCTTGCATGCTCGCCGTGATGCGGTCCGCATACATGATGACTCTGCCCTCCGAGTTCCGTGCGGCGCGACCGGAGGTCTGAATCAGGCTTCGGGCGGAGCGCAAGAAGCCCTCCTTGTCGGCATCGAGGATCGCGACGAGGCTGACCTCGGGAATGTCTAGGCCTTCGCGAAGTAGGTTGATCCCCACAAGCACGTCGTAGTCACCCTGGCGGAGCCCGCGGATGAGTTCGATGCGCTCGAGGGTGTCGATATCGGAGTGGAGGTACCGAACCCGAATCCCGAGGTCGGCGTAGTACTCCGTCAGGTCCTCGGACATGCGCTTGGTCAGCGTTGTCACGAGCACCCGCTCATCCTTGTCGACGCGGGCCTTGATCTCGTCGAGGAGGTCGTCGATCTGGCCCTGAATCGGGCGTACCTCGATGGGGGGATCGAGCAGGCCGGTCGGTCGAATGACCTGCTCGATCACGACGCCGCCGGTCTTCTCGAGCTCGTAGTTGCCGGGGGTCGCGCTCATGAACACGGCCTGTCCGATGCGCTCCTCCCACTCCTCGAACTTGAGCGGCCGGTTGTCCATCGCACTCGGCAGTCGGAACCCGTGGCTGACCAGGTTCTCTTTTCGGCTCCTGTCCCCTCGGTACATTGCCGAGACCTGGGAGATGGTCTGGTGCGATTCGTCCACGACCATGAGGAAATCGTCGGGGAAGTAGTCGATGAGCGTTGGTGGTGCCTGACCGGGTGCACGGCCCGTGAGGTGGCGGGAGTAGTTCTCGATGCCTGCGCATCTCCCCATCTCCTGCATCATCTCGATGTCGAACATGGTGCGCTGCTCCAGCCGCTGCGCCTCGAGAAGCTTTTGTTCCTTGCGCAGCTGGGTCAGATGTAGCTGAAGCTCGTCCTGAATCCCCGTGATCGCACGACGCAGCCGGGCCCCAGGCGTGACGTAGTGACTGGCGGGGAAGAGCGTCAGCTGAGACAGCGTTTGTTTGGGTTGTCCTCGCAGCGGGTCGATCTCGCGAATCGCCTCGATCTCGTCGCCGAAAAACTCGATGCGGATCGCGGTGTCGTCCTCGTAGGCCGGGAAAACCTCGACAACGTCGCCGCGCACTCGAAACGTGCCTCGGTGAAAGTCGATGTCGTTGCGTTCGTACTGCATCTGCACGAGCCGCCGCAGCAGCTGGTCGCGGTCCAGCTCATCCCCCACGGTCAGCTGCGCAACCATGCCGAGATAGGCTTCGGATGCGCCGATGCCATAGATGCACGACACACTCGCCACGATCAGGACATCGCGCCGGCTCAGGAGCGAGTACGTCGCCGCGTGCCGCATGCGGTCGATTTGCTCGTTGATCGTCGAGTCTTTCTCGATGTACGTGTCCGTACTCGCGACGTAGGCCTCTGGTTGGTAGTAGTCGTAGTAGCTGACGAAGTACTCGACCGCGTTGTTGGGGAA
>CAYGTG010000445.1:0-6781 GCA_964352485.1 uncultured Nannocystaceae bacterium
GGGTTTGGGTTTGGGTTCCGGCTGGATCGGCATCAGCAGCGTGGCATCGATCGCCAATGCGACCGAGACACCCACCACCGCGTGAAGCTGCTCGCAGTCCGTCGCCTCCGCATGAAAACGACGGGTCGCGATGACCTCTCCGTTGCGCCGCACCGTGTATTCGAGGGCCAGCGCGTCGTCCGGGTCTCCCACGAGCTCGACCACGACGCGTGCGTCCACCTCATCGGTCCGAAGGGCCTCGCTGATCACGTCGAGGAGATGATCGAACTGCAGGCAGGTCGCGCCCGCATCCACGCGCAGCGCCGTTCGAAGGGGCTGCTGCGGATTGGGCGCAGGCGCGGGCGCGGGTTGAGCCCATGCGAGGCTCATCACCAGCAACCCGCCGACCATCGCGAGAGGGTACCGCGGACGGCGAGCAAATCTCGCCACGTCCGCAGAGCACCATCACGGGGCGCCGTACGGGGCGCCGAAAACAAAGAAGGAGGCACGTCCCGCGTCCGTTGACGCGGGGCGTGCCCCTGATGAGGATGCCGAATCTCCGGCCTCCTCAGCGCGGCTCCGTACCCGTCCCCCCAGACAGTACGGGCCCGTCGATGCTCCACGATTGTCCCTCGCGCATCCCCATCGACCTGACGCACTCTGATGTGTCGCAAGGTTGATTCCAAGTCGGCGCCGCGGAGCCATTTTGTGTCATTTCGATGGGTTGCCGGTTTCGCGGGCACGTTTTCGCCACGCCCGCAGACCGGGGGTCCGCAAAGAGTATCGATCTTTGTCACCGCGGTGACGCAAAGCGTCGCTCAGCGCTGCCGGACGCAGAGGGTCTTCACGGTCTCGAGCTCGCTTCGCTCACGCTCTTGCGGTCGCGTGACGTCGCGCGAGAGCGAGCGCTGCGAGGTGCCACCGACCCGCTCGGTGCTCCAGTACTCGCCTTCGGGAAGCATGCGAGCCCGCCGGAGCGTTCGCAGCTCGTCCAACGACGGCAAGCGCCAGCCTTGCAGGCTCGCGACCTCGAGCCTTGCGCAGCGCTTTCGGGCGTCCGCGTATCCCTCGGGATCCCGCGAAGCAGCCCCGATCAACAGCGCATCGAGAGCATGGATCTGCTTGGCGTCCAACGCCGCCGCCACACGCCTCGACTCGGCGGCCGCATCATCCCCGATACCACTCGGGGCGGGAGGGACGCGGTTCGGCTTCACCGATGCAGGGGTGTCCAACTCGGTTTCCAGAGCAGGTTCGCGGGCCAAAGAAGCTGTTTGGACCGGGAGTTCCAAGCCGCCCGGCTGCGCGGCCTCGCCTGTGGCTGAGCGATGACCCTCAGCGTGACCGAACCACACCAGAGCAGCGAGTGACACGGCGGCCCCACCGATCAGGGTACCGGCCGCTGCCAGGCGCCACTGCGCTCGTCGCCGGGCCCGAGCCGCTTGTCCGCGACGAACGTTGGAGATCGATGGGCTGAGATCGGGGAACGTCGTTCCGCTCTCCGAAGGACCCGGATGGGTGGTGAAGAGCACGTCCTGGCCCGTGGCTGATGCGGCCGCGGGGTGGAGCGCTTCGGGGTCGGGCGTTTCCGCAACGGCGGCGTCGCTTGGCAACGACCGGGGGCTGGCCGGAGCCGGTGCCGTAGAAGATCGCCTCCGAGTCGTGCTCTGCCCGCTGGTGCGGTGATGGGAGACCGGGCTCGGCGTGCTGCGGCCCCGCATTTCGTCCACCGCTGCGCCAACGCCGTCCAAGAACAAGCTCGGCGCGGTCTGGTCGAACTCGACCACGCAAAGCCGATGGTGGGGCTCGCGCTGCCGGCTGAACGTCGCGAGCACCTGTTCGAGACGTGCCGCGCTGAGCTCGGGCGAGTGCACCACCACGATGACGGCCGGTGCGTCGCCGAGCAGCTGGACGACCAGTCCCTCCAGATCGCGGTCGATTCCGGGCACCAGGTGCACGTGGTCGCCGGGGATCTCCGGTTGCAGCGAGCGAATGGCGACCATGTCGGCAAACGCAAAGCAGACCACCGAGGTCACCTCGGTCCGCCCACTCTTCGCCTGCCCTTCACTCAACAGCATCACGCCTTGTCCGATGGTAACGGATCCCGGGCCGGTACCGGACCTCCCCCTCGCCTACCGTGGACGCGGTAGATGTATGAATACGTAGGAGGTCTGGCGACCTGTGGCGAAACCCAGGCTGCTAGTCATGACGATGGTCGTGGTGGTGTCCATGATCATGGTCGTGTCCATGGTCGTGTCCATGGTCGTGTCCATGGTCGTGACCATGGTCGTGGCCGTGATGGTGATGGTGACCCCCAAGGATCTCGAGCCACGGTCCCAGACCCCATCGCCACAGCTGACGCCCCAGTGCCAGTGCCAACAGTGCGGCACTCCCCCAGGCGAGGGCGCCGTGGCCATGCTCGCCATCGAGTTGCGCGGGGAGCGTGATTGGGACCTCGAGCGCATTGACCCCGTAGCCCATCCCGATCGTCGCGAGCGCAATGCCCAAGATGCCCAGCAAGACGCTTCGCCCGCCGTACGCCTTCTTCAAGACGCCCACGGTGGCGACGTTGGTCGCGGGCCCAAGCAGAAGTCCGACCAACACCGCCCCCGGTGAAATCCCCTTGAGCAGCAGAACAGCGGCGACCGGGGTGGCCGAGGCTGCGCACACGTAGGCCGGCATGGCGACCGCTGCGACCAACCAGATGTCGAGACCGCCGGCCGTGGTTTGCGCGAGCGAGCCTTCGGGCAGCGAGACCTGGATGAACGCGGCTGCCCACAGGCCCACGAATGCCCACGGTCCGACGTGAAGCAACAGCTCGTCGAAGTGACCGAGCACCCGGACGGCAGGGCCCTCTGTCGGTGGCGGCGGCGGCTCCACCAGGACCGGTTGGGCGGCCTCGGAATTCGAGCGCACCAACCGGCTGAACCACAGGCCGGCAAACAGGGCCAGCGCCAGCGCAGCCACGACGCGCACGACGGCGTACGGGCCGCCCATGAAGCGCAGCGTGAGCGTGAGCGTCTCGGGTCCGAGCTCGGGGGTAGCGACCAGGAACGCGATCACCAAGGCAGGACCGGCGCCTCGCTTGCGCAGGGACTCGGCGACGGGGAGCACACCGCAGGCACACAGCGGTAGCGGGGCACCCACCGCGACCCCGCGGATCGCCTGCCGAAGCGCACCGCCGCTGGTCAGGAACCGCTGCGGAATCTTGCTGCCCAGAAGCTGGAGCAGCGCGCCGAGACCGAGCCCCAGCAGCAGCATCGGCGCGGTCTCCAGCGCGAGCTCGAGGAACGCATCGGTGACCGAGCGCTGGACCTCCCGCCCGGTGGCCGACGCGGCGACGATCGGCAGCGCGATGCCAGCGAGCACCGCGACGGACTCCAAGGCCTTACGCTCGGGCGTGCGGGGGCCGTCTTCGCCGTGGTCGTGAAAGAGGATGTGGATCAGAACGCCTGCGACACCGGCGGTCAGCCACGAATGCAGCGCGTGGGGGAGGACGTCGTGCAGCAGGTCGGCCAGCGCGAATCCTAGGCCGGTCGCAACGACGAGGGCCGCCGCGCGCCCCATCGCGACCCGGCGGGTCCGGTGCGTGAGAGCTTCGGCGATGAGCAATGCGGTGAGCGGGACCGTGTGGGCTGCAACGGCGAGGACCAGCCCTTCGTGCCCGTGATCGGCGTGCGCCTCGGTGGAGAACGAGCCCAGCGCGACGCCTTCGGCAACCTGGTGGGCCAAGAACCCGAGAAAGCCGAGGTCAGCACTGAGCGCGTGGCTGGTGGTCTCGGTGCCGCGAAACCGGCGCAGAACCGGAGAGAGCAACCCGGGCAGCACCACGGCGCCACCGAAGACAAGCAGCGCGGTCCCCCCCATCTCGGTGAGTGCCTCGGGCAGCATCTGCAGCGCGACGGCGGTCGCGACCGCGGCCACGGCAAACACGCGCAGCGCACCGAACGAAGCGGACTTCCGACGCGTGAGCACACCGAGGACGACGCCGACGAGGATCGAACCGGTCGTGATGAACAGGGCCTCGATCACCGGCGTCTCCTCCGAGCGGGAGGGCGCTCAGAGCCCGTGCAGTTTGCGGAACGCAGCGGCATCGTCGACCTGGAGCGCGGGATTGTGCACGAATTCCCAGGCGAGCGTACTGGTGGCCGTCTTGCCGTAGTCGTGCCCGGGATACACGCGCGTTTCTTCGGGAAGCGCGCCGAGCACCCGGTGCAGGCTGTGAAACATCGCGTCTGGATCGGATTGCGGAAACTTCACGCCGCCGATCGAGCCCACGAACAGCACGTCGCCGGTGATGAGGGCCCCGGTCTCGGGCAGATACCAGCAGATGCAGCCAGGCATGTGCCCCGGGGTGTACAGCGCGCGTATCCGGCCCTGGCCGATCAGGACATCCTCACCATTGTCGATCGCGACGACGTTGGGCGCCTGTACGCGGGCGGTCTCCACCTCGAGCGGATGACAACGGACGACGGCGCCGGTGGAGTCGGCAGCTTCGTCGAGGCCGGCGATGTGATCGTCGTGGGTATGCGTCAGAAGAATGGTCGTGATGGTCCACCCCCGCTTCTTCGCGGCGCCGAGCAGGCGATCGACCTCGAAGGCGGGGTCGATCAGTGCGGCCTCGCCGGTGCTCGGACAGCCGATCACCTCGCAGAAGTTCTGCAGCAGTCCGACCTCGATCTGGATCACCTCGAGAGAATTCACGTTGGGTCCGTGGTGATGCGGAAGCGGGGCGGTTCGAGTCGCTGGCCCTTGCATTGTGGACACCGACTGGGCTTGGACAAGCGATCGCGCTCGTCGAACGCGTAGTCGCACTGGGTGCAGACCGCAGGCTCGAGCTCGAAGGTCTCCGCCGCACCCGACGCCGATTTTCGCAGGTGCTCGAGGTGTCCCGGAACGGCCTTCTCCGAGATGCCGACCAAGCTCGAGAGCTGACGCACCGAGAGCCAGCCCCCGCGAAGCTCGCGAGCGATGGAGTCGCGAATCGTCTCGGAACGCTGCGGAGGCTGCCGTTCGGCCATGGCGCCCAGCATACCCCCGCGCATTGCACCGGGCACCCGGGCGTGGCAAGGGTAGCCAGTGAGTCGGCCCCCGCTCTTGAGTCGCCCGTTCGTGCTCGGGTTCGCGGCCAACTTCATGCACACGCTGTCGTTCTTCTTTTTCCTGCACCTGCCGGGATTCCTGCGGCAGCACACGCAGGACGACTTCCTCATCGGGCTTGCGATCGCGGCCATGGCGGCCTCGGCGATCGTGTCCCGTCCGCTCATCGGTCGCATCATGGACAGCCACGGCCGACGGGTGGTGGCCCTGGTCGGGAGCGGATTGAACATCGCGTTCTCGGCGGCGTACCTGCTGGTGGATGACATGGGGCCGCTGCTGTTCGTGGTGCGCTTGGGGCACGGGGTCGCCGAAGGCATGCTGTTCTCGGTCTTCTTCACGATCGCCGCGGACGTCATCCCCGCCCAGCGTCGCTCCGAGGGCATGGCGCTCTTTGGCGTATCGGGCATGATCCCGCTGTCGCTCGCGGGGCTGATCGGCGACCGGGTCCTGGCCGTGGCCGGGTATCAGGAGCTGTTCTTGGCGGCCATCGCCGCGGCGGTGCTCGGGTCGCTGGCCGCCCTCACGCTCCCCGACCTGCGGCCCGACACCCCGACGGGACCCAAGCGTTCGTTCTTGGCCGCTGCGTCGGCACCCGCGCTGCGCCCGATCTGGTTGGTCGGGTTCAGCTTTGCGTTCGCGCTCGCGTCGTACTTCACCTTTCTCAAGACCTTCGTCGTCGACACCGGCATCGGAAGCGTGGGCGGGTTCTTCACCGCGTACACCGTCGCTGCGGTTGTGCTGCGCCTCGCGCTGGGATGGCTGCCCGACCGCGTGGGTGCAAAGCGCGTGCTGGTGCCCTCGGTGTGGTGCGCCGGGGCAGGACTGCTGGTGCTCGCGTTTGGGACGACCGACACCTCCACGATCGTCGCCGGGGTGCTGTGCGGCATCGGTCACGGGTATGCGTTCCCGATCGCGTCCGCGATGGTGGTGATGCGGACGCCGGCGCATGAACGCGGCCGCACGCTGGCGGCGTTTACGGCGTTGTTCGACCTGGGGTTGTTTATCGGCGCGCCGGCGCTCGGGTTCATCCTCGAGCAGTCGAGCTACGCGACGATGTTCTCCGTGGCCGCGGGCGTGGCGGTGGTGGGGTCGGTTGTCTATGTGGTTTGGGATCAGGAGCGATGAGCTTCCGGCACGGAGGCCGGTGACGCGCATTCGCAAAACACCACGTGCGCGGACACCGGAGTTCGCCCATTCAAGATTGACCCAGATGCCCATGCTCGGCGGTTCCAGGGTGACTGCCCGGGGTCCCTTTGCTACGCGTCCGGCATGCGCAGGATCGCGGCAACCCTTCTTTTGTTCTCGGCGGCCGGATGTGGCGACGGGGCGGACGGCCCCGACGAGCCGCCGGTCGTGATCGAGGTCAGTGACATGGAGACGGCCTGCGACGCGGGGCAAAGGTGGCGGGACAACGAGGTCGCCCAGTGGCTGGATCCAGACGACGCGCTTCGGAGTGAGGATCGTGGCTGTAGCTACGGCACGCGACTTCTTCTCACCAACGACATCAGCAACGAGATCGCTGCCGCGTTCAGCATCGGGTGCGATCCGTCTCTCGCGGATACGTGCGACGAATCTCTCATCCTCCCGGATGACGTCGTTTGGACCGAGAATGTGTGTACAACACTTTGCATCGGGGTCGGGGGGCCGAGCTGCCTAGCAGCCCGTGGTGAAACCCGGCGCGGCGGATCGCGATGGATTTTTCGCT
>CAYGTG010000446.1:0-6780 GCA_964352485.1 uncultured Nannocystaceae bacterium
CTCCGCGGTGCAGGACGCGGCGCCGGACATGCCAGAGGTCGACCCCAACGCGCTAGCCAAGCTGCAGACCCTCGGCGAGATCGTCGAGCACATGCAGAGCCTGATGGGCGGAACGCCACCGGTCGCGGCTGCGGTCGCGACTCCGGCGGCGCCCTCGGTGGACCTGCACGCGATCATGACGGCGGTGGTGGCGGAGAAGACCGGGTACCCGCCGGAGATGCTGTCGGCGGAGATGAACCTGGAGGCGGACCTGGGCATCGACTCGATCAAGCGGGTCGAGATCCTCTCCGCGGTGCAGGACGCGGCGCCGGACATGCCAGAGGTCGACCCCAACGCGCTGGCCAAGCTGCAGACCCTGGGCGAGATCGTCGAACACATGCAGAGCCTGATGGGCGGAACGGCTCCGGTCGCGGCTCCGGTCGCGACTTCGCCGACGGAAGTGAGCCCGGCTCCGGTCGCGACTTCGCCGACGGAAGTGAGCCCGGCTCCGGTCGCGACTTCGCCGACGGAAGTGAGCCCGGAACTGGGGCGCTTCGTGCTTCGTGCGGTGCCCGAAGTGGCGCCCGGCCTCACGCTGCGAGGACTGTCCGCCGCTGGCCAGGTTGCGGTCACCGATGATGGCACCGGCGTGTCCGCGGCGCTGATTTCGACGCTGCAGACTCGCGGAGTCTCGGCGGTTCTGTGGCGTGACGGTGCCCCGCTTCCAACGGGCGCACGGGGCCTCGTCTTGCTCGATGGCCTTCGCTTCACGGACGCCGCAGGGTCGGTTGCCATGCACGCGCTGGCCTTTGCTCGGGCCAAGGCTCTGTGTCAGGCGACCCGGCCGAGCCTGCTGGTCACCGTACAAGACACCGGCGGTGCGTTTGGCACCACGGGCATCCTGCCGTCCCAAGCGTGGGCCTCGGGCCTGACCGGGCTCGCGCGAACCGCCAACCAGGAGTGGCCGCAGGCTTCGGTCAAGGCGCTCGACGTGCAGCGGGGAAGCCGAAGTGCGGCCGCGGTGGCCGAAGCGATCGTGAGCGAACTTCTCGAGGGCGGCAACGTGCTCGATGTTGGATTGGCGGAGGATGGAACCCGCCGCGTGCTTCGGTCGGTCCCCGAGCCCGTAGAACCCGGCGCGATGCCGCTGCCCGAGGGCGCAGTCATCGTGGCCTCGGGCGGCGGTCGTGGTGTCACGGCGGCCACGCTCATCACCCTCGCGGCCCAAGGAACGTATCGGTTCGCCCTGCTGGGTCGAACGGCGCTGGCCGAAGAGTCCGCACAAACGCAGGGGGCGTCCGATGACGCGTCTCTCAAGCGCGCGCTGCTGCAGGAGGCCCAATCCCGCGGGGAAGCCGTCTCACCTGCCAGCCTTGGCGCGCGTGCCAAAGCACTGCTTGCCGCTCGCGAAGTGCGGGCCACCGTGGATGCCATCACGGCGGCGGGATCGACGGCGGCCTACATCCCCGTGAGCGTGACGGACACGCATGCTCTCACCGCCGCGCTCGACCAAGTTCGCACTCGCTGGGGTCGGATCGACGCGGTCGTGCATGCAGCCGGCGTTCTTGCTGACCGCCGGATCGAGGACAAGACCCCCGAGCAATTCGAGCGCGTGTTCGCGACGAAGGTTGCCGGACTTCGGGGGCTGCTCGACGCGACGGCGGCGGATGACCTGAAGCTGTTGGTCATGTTCTCCAGCGTCGCGGCGCGCTATGGCAACGCAGGCCAGGTCGACTACGCGATGGCCAACGAGGTGCTCAACAAGGTCGCCTGGTCCTACGCCGCGCAGCATCCGAACTGCCGGGTGAAGTCGCTGGGGTGGGGCCCATGGAAGGGCGGGATGGTGACGCCGCAGCTCGAGCAGCATTTCGCGGCGATGGGCGTCTCGTTGATTCCTCTGGAGGTCGGGGCTCAGATGATGCTCGACGAGATCCGGCACAGCGCACCCGACACGGTCGAGCTGGTGCTCGGCGGTGCCCCGGCACAAGGGGCGTTTGCTCCCGTGGCTTCGGACGAGTCGTTGCGGGTCGATGTGGTGGTCGACCGTCAGACGCACCCGTTCCTGCTCGACCACAGCATCGAGGGGACTCCGGTCGTACCGGTCGCGTTCGCCGTGGAGTGGTTCTCGCGAGCGGCCCGGGCCGCGTGCCCCGAGCTTCAGCTCGCGGGCCTCCGGGACGTGTCGGTTCTGCGCGGCATTCCGCTGCAGGACTTCGACAGAAAGTCTACGGCGCTGCATGTCGACGCCGTGCGCGGGGCGGTCAATGGTTCAACCGAACTCAAGCTCGAGCTTCGTGATGACGCCGGCAATCGCTACTACCGAGCCACTGCAGTCATGGACGCCCGGCTGCCCACCGCGCCGGTTGCCCCCTCGGCCGACCTCGGGCTCCAGACCTGGGGCGATCGGACCGTGTACGACGGCCGCGTACTGTTCCACGGACCCGACTTCCAGGTCATCCGCTCCATCGACGGCGTCTCCGACAAGGGCATGTCTGCCGATGTGGCCGGCGTGCGGGAGGCCGGCTGGCAGTCGCCGTGGTGCACCGACCCGCTCGCCGTCGACGGCGGCCTGCAGCTCGCGCTCCTTTGGAGCCAGCACATGCTTGGCGGGTCCTCGCTCCCCACTGCGATCGGTGAGGTTCGCACCTATGCCACTCCGTCCGAGGGCCCGCTGCGCTGCACGCTCACCGGTCTTTCGGCGAAGGGACAAAAGGCCGTCGCCAACCTGGTCTTCCACGACCGCACCGGGGCGGTTGTCGCCGAACTGCAGGGCGTCGAGACGCACCAGCTCCCTCGCGCCTAGAACGTCCGGCCCGAACCACCCGAAACGACGCTGAACATGGCTCGCTTTGCTCCGATCGCGATCGTCGGTCGCGCCTGTTTACTCCCGGGGGCGCACTCGCCCCAGGAGCTCTGGTCCAACGTCCGCGCGGGAACCGACAACGTCGGTGCGGCGCCGGCGGGCAGATGGGGTGTTGATGCGGAGCGCATCCGGTGCTCGGCCGACGACCCGCAGCCCGACCAGGTGTGGACCGACCGCGGGGGCTACGTTGTGGACCTGGAGTTCGACCCCGAAGGTTTCGAGGTTCCCGCCTCCACGCTGGACGGGCTCGACCCAGTGTTCCTTTGGGCGCTCCATGCCGGACGTGCCGCGCTGCGGGACGCGGGACTCCAGCGGGCACCCAAGCGCACCGGGGCCATCTTCGGAAACCTCGGTTTCCCCACCCGCGGCATGTCGGCGTTTGCCGAGGCCGTGTGGGGCGCGACCACGGACACCATCGACCCCCGCAACCGGTTCGGCGCAGGCTTGCCCGCCTTGCTTCTGGGTCGAGCGCTGGGGCTGGACGCACCGTCGCTGGCCCTCGATGCCGCGTGTGCTTCGTCGCTGTACGCGATCAAGTACGCCTGCGATCGGCTGCACGATGGTGAGGCCGACGTCATGCTCGCCGGAGCGGTCAACTGCGCGGACGACCTGTTCATTCACGTGGGTTTTGGCGCGCTTCGGGCGTTGAGCAAGAGTGGCCGGAGTCGTCCGTTCCACGCTGAAGCCGATGGCCTGCTTCCGGCCGAAGGAGCGGGATTTGTGGTGCTCAAGCGCCTCGCGGACGCACGCCGCGACGGCGACACGATCGTGGGCGTCATTCGGGGCGTCGGGCTGAGCAACGATGGCCGGGGTCGCGGATTCTTGGTCCCGTCGGCGCAGGGCCAGGCCGCCGCGCTGCGCATGGCCTACGAGGTCGCCGGTCTCAACCCGTCCGACATCGACTACGTCGAGTGTCATGCGACGGGCACCCAGTTGGGTGACGCGACCGAGCTGGAGTCCCTGCGGGAGGTCTTTGGCGACGCGGGGCAGGACCTGCCGCTGGGTTCGCTCAAGGCCAACGTTGGGCACCTGATCACCGCCGCTGGCGTGGCGGGTCTGATCAAGGTCTGTGAGGCCATGCGGGCCGGCGAGGTACCGCCCACACCCCATCTCGACTACCCCACCGATGCACTGCGTAGCGCCGGATTCCGCGTCCCGAGCGTGCCCGAGCCATGGCCTGGGGACGGCACTCCACGAGCGGCAGTGTCCGCGTTTGGGTTCGGGGGAAACAACGCCCACCTCATCGTCGAAGCCCATGACCCGTCCTTGCCGGCCGATGGCGATCTTCCATCGCCGGCCCGCGTGGCGATCGTCGCCGCCGCGGTGCGTGCCGCCGGTGTCTCGAGTCCGCACGACGTATTGGAGGCGATCGCAAACCCTTCCGCGGACAGACCCGCGTCCGCGCCGCTGTCCCTCGACCCGCTGGCGCTCGGCATTCCGCCCAACGATCTGCGCCAAACACTGCCGCAGCAGCTCGCGATGCTTCAGGTCGCGGCGCAGGTCGCAGACGCGGTGCCCAGCGATGACGGTGCTCGCGTCGGTGCGTTCGTCGGGATGAGCATCGACCCCTCGGTCGCACGCTATGGCGCCCGTTGGCGGCACGGAGAGGGATTCATCGATGCCTTGACCGCGGCCGGGGTCATCGGCGCCATGCCGAACATCCCCACCAACCGGATCAACCGACACCTCGATCTGCATGGTGGAAGCTGCTCGGTGTTTGCCGAGGAGCTGTCGGGCACTACGGCGCTGCAGCTGGCGGCCCGGGCTCTGTCCCGCGGTGAACTCGACGCGGCCATCGTCGGCGCGGTCGAGCTCGGGGACGAGCCGGTTCACGCGGCAGCGATCGCGCGGATCAAAAAAGCGGCAGGAAAGCCCGGAGATGCTGCGGTCGCGATCGTGCTCCGGCGCGAAGACGATGCGCGGGCCGAGGGCCAGGACATCCTCGCGGTGCTCGGCGAACCCACGCGCGATGCGTTGTGTTGGGGCTCCGACGAAGAGCTCGATGCCACACCGGGGCTGGGCCAGTGCCACGCGGCGACCGGCCTGCTGCACGTGGCCGCCGCGGCCTGGGCAACGCACCGCCGTCTGGACGGACGAGGTCTCCCGACCGTCACCGCTCGTGCCAGCACCGTTTCGGTGCGCGGGATGGAGGGCGCGCACGCTGAGATTGGATTGCTGCCGGCCGAGGCCGCAACGGCCGGAACGCGCGGCCAACCCGTGCTCGCCGGGTACGCCGCGGCGTCCAACGACGACCTCATCGAGGCCCTTGTCGCCGACCAGCGCACGCGGCTCGAAGACCTCGATACGCATCCTCGCCGTCTGGTGATCGTCGCCGCCAGTGCGGAGGACTTCGAGGTCCGCAGGGGTCGCGCCGAAGCGCACCTTCGGCAGGGGGCGCCTCCGGGACCCGGGGTTCATGCCCGCCAGGGGGGCGTTTCGGGCGACCTCGCGTTGGTCTACACGTCGGCCGGGTCGGCGTACGCCGGCGCGGGACTCGATCTCCTTCGCGACCTGCCCGAGCTTGGGGAGGCGGTCGCGGAGCGCTTCGCGTCGGTGCCTGAGGCGCTCTCCTGGGTCGAGGGTCCCGCCGACGCTGAGCAGCGGCTGTGGTCGGCATCCGCGGTGTCGCAACTGCACACCGAACTCTCGCGCCGCGTGCTCGGCCTCGAGCCCCAGGCGGCGATCGGCTACAGCTCGGGCGAGAGCAACAGCCTCTTCGCGCTGGGGGCCTGGCGCGACGTGGATGCGATGCGGCAGCAGGCGCGTGATTCTGGGTTGTTCACGCGCAGCTTGGCCGGCGAGTTCCAGACCGTCACCGATCAGTGGGGCGCGGATGCCCGCTGGCAGATGTGGTCCGTGCTCGCGCCCCGCAGCGAGGTCGAGGCTCGCATCGCGGACAACCCACGCATCGAGCTGGCGATCGTGCACAGCGAGGCCGACGTGGTCATCGGGGGTGATGCGGCCGCCCTCGTACCGGTTCTCGACGCCATCGGTCGCGGTCGCTGTCAGGCGCTCGACTACAACATGTGCGTGCACGTCCCGCAGCTCGAGCCGGTCGCCGACGCGTACCTGCAGCTGCACCGCCGACCGGTGCACCCGGTTCCGGGCGTGCGCTTCTACTCGGGGGGCCGGTCCGACGCCTACGTCCCGAACACCGAGGCCTGCGCCTACGCGATTCTCTCTCAAGCACGCAACTGCCTCGATGTCCCCGCGATGATCGAGCAGGCCTGGGCTGACGGCGTCCGGGTGTTCGTCGAGCATGGGCCTGGCGCGTCCTGCTCGCGCTGGATCCTCGACATCCTTGGCCCGCAGCGGCGTGCCGAAGCGGTGGTCGTCTCTCTCGACCGCAGGGGGCAGGGCGCCTGGGGTGCGGTGGAGGCCGGTGCAGCCCTTCTTGCCGCTGGTGTACCCGTGCACCTTGAGCGACTGCTCGACCGTCTCCGGTCGCAGCCGCGCAGCGATGCCCTCGCCGGGCCGCTGTCCATCCCACTGCACTTCACCCCGGTGCAGGCCCCGGCGCCCCTCGAGAACCGATCGGATCCACACGTCATGAAACCCGCCCCGACTTTGCCCCCGGTTCTTGGATCTCACTACAGCCCAGCCGTGCACCCGCCCAAGCCCGCTGCGGAACCGGAGCCCGCGGCGGTGGTGCCCACGCACGCGGCGGTCGTGACGGCACCGCCGCCCAAGCCCCGCCCCGAGATGGAGCGTCCCGCGGCTTCGAGCCCTGCTTCGCCGGCAGAGGCGGCCCGATCGCACCCGGGAGCGCGCATGTTGGCGGAACTGAGCGGGCTGCACACGCGCTTCCTTCAGCAGCAAGCAGCCGTGCATACGGCGTTTCTTCACGGTCGAGCTCGGATGCTCGACCGCGCTGGGCTTGGCGCTCCGGCAATTCCCGTGGCATCGCCGGCCCCCGCGGCGACACCAGCTCCATCGGC
>CAYGTG010000447.1:0-6399 GCA_964352485.1 uncultured Nannocystaceae bacterium
ACCTGCGACTGCGGGACGGGCGACTCGGCGCTGATCGACGACACGCTCGGCGCGGTCACCTGCGAGGGCGAGGCCAAAGCCATCGGCGATGCCGGGGCTCGCAACTACACCCCACCGCTTCAGGAACTCGAGGTCTGTGCTCCGGCGCCGCCGAGCTGTGGCGACAGCGGCTGGCTCATCGAAGCCAACAACGACGGCATCCACGGCGTGATGTGTGAGACCTCGACGCCAACGGCGGACCGCTTTGAGATCCCCGATCCTCCCACGTGCGAAGAGGTCTACGGAGAGACGGCGACCGCGGTCGGTGACGACGATGAGAGCAGCTCCGGTGGGGGCTGCAGCAGCACGGGGTCGGCGGGCGGCATCGGTTCCGGCTTGCTGTCGCTTCTGCTGTTCGGCACGTTCCGCCTTCGTCGCCGCCGACGGTAGTTCGGGCGCAGCTTGGAGGGTCCGGCCAAGGTCGTTGCTGCGCGACGGCCCGGCCGGCCGTTCGTCGCTTCGGGGCCGAAGAACGTTCCTCGTCTCCCCTATTCCTGGCCCACATCCATGAACCGCACCGGGCTTCGATACCCATCACGGTCATAGGCCCGCACCCCGAAGAACACGTTGTCCTTGGACATCGGCAGGGTCACCTCCAGCGCCTTCCCCACGTCCTTCGTATCGGTCCACAGCGCGGCGGTGGTCTCTCGCCAGACCACCTCGTAGCCCGCCACGTCCGGCTCTGGACTCGCCTCCCAGCGCAGCGTCGTGTCATGGCTCAGCACCGCCGCCACGATCCGCGCGTCGCCAGGCGTGGACGGTGCATTCGCCAGATGGGCCAGCGTCGCAGCGTTGAGCCGGGCCACGCCAGCCAAGTATTCCGCATCCACGTGCTCGGCCAGGTCCCCATACAAGCGCCCATCTTCGACGCGAACGTCCTGGTGTTGACGGTCGTAGTTCTCCTCCACCTCGCTCATCCGCACCGCGGCAAACCCGGCCTCGTTGAACGCGGTGTGGTCGCCGCCCCGAAGAAATCGGTCGCGACGAAACACCAATTTCGCCTGCACCGGTAGCGCGTGCTGCTGCCCGACCGAATGCATGAAGCGCGCAAGCTGCCGACTCTCACCGTCGTGCGTCCCCGCCAGCATCCGCAGCCGAGAGACCTCCTCCTGGCTCAGCGTTGGTTCGAGCGCGATCGAGAACACCCGCACCTCGCCGTCGTGCCTGGCGCCACCGGGGCCCGTCGGGTCGCCGACGATGTCGTTCGACAGCACCGCGCGGACGTCGAGACCGGCCGTCTTCGCCGCTTCGGCATGTGCCCGAGCGCCCAACAAGCCCTGCTCTTCCCCCGCGGTGGCCATGAACACGATCGTTGCGTCGTACTCGTGCTTCGACATCACCCGCGCCAGCTCCATCACGACCGCCGTGCCCGACCCATCGTCGTTGGCTCCGGGCGCATCCGCGGTGCGGTTCATGGGATCGGTCACCCGCGAGTCGTAGTGCCCGATCACGTAGTAGCGCCGCCCCGCCGCTTCCGGCATCGACCCCGGTAGCGTCGCCACGACGTTCACGACGTCCGTTGGCGCATCGACACGTCGCCCATCGGCCTCGATTCGGTGGCTGTCCATCGAAACTTCGAGCCTGGGGGACGCCCGCATCCGCCTCGCGATGCCCTCCCGCGCCGCACCGATGCCGCGCGCAGGATCATCCGTCGCCGAGAGCGTATGCCGGGTGCCGAACCCGACCAGCATCTCGATGCCCTCGGCCATCGTCGCCGCATCGATCTGCGCGAGCATCGCATCAACCTCCGGCGGCCCCTGCGAGACAGGCTTGGCCTCGGGCTGCGGCGCGAGCGTGTCCGGAGTCGCGATCGGCTCCGGCGGCGGAGGCAGGCTCTCGAAAGAACGAGCACAGCCTACGCCCACTATCAGGAGGATCGCCGCGCGTCGCATGGCGGCGAGCGTATCAGGGTGCAAGCGTGAACTCTGCGACCACCGGATAGTGGTCCGAGCGCCCCAGCTCGTGCACGTCTGCCCGCAGCAACGACAGCCGCGCGTCGTAGACAATGTGATCCAACATCGCGGACAGCTCCCCCACCTTCAGGGGCCAGTGCCACGTATCCGCCTTCGGTTTCACCTGCGCGAGCGCGCTGCGCATCCCCTTGTCCGCAAGGAACTGTACAGCCCGCCCCTGCGCGCCCTCGTTGAAGTCGCCCGCAACGATCAGCGGCGCCTCCGCATCGACCGCTTTCCAAAATCCCTCGATCTCCTGGGCTCGGATCGTCCGAGTGGAGAACTGCCCCGTGACCCAGCTTCCCGAGTCGCTGACCGGCGGTCGAAGGTGCACGTCGAGGAACTGAACCTCCCCAATCGGGGTCTCGACCCCTACCAACCACCCCGGAAACCACCCCGCTTCGGGCTCCAGGTATTCGTCCCACGCGATCGGATACTTCGAGAGCACCCCGAGTCCGCCCGCGTTGCAGCAGTCTTGCCACAAGATGTTTGGGTATCGATCCGAGAACGTGTCCCGAAAGCGATCCTCGGAGTCTGCCGTCGTCTCCTGCAAGAGCACCACGTCGGCATCGATGGACTCGATCGCCTCGAGGTTCGCGATCGCATCCGCAACCCCAAAGTTTACGTTGAACGTCAGCACCCGGATCCGGGGTGCTGAGGCAGGTGCCACCACCAGCGGCGGGTCGGACTGGGAGAGGCTCGATGGGCTCGCTTCGGCCGCGTGATTACAGGCGCCGAGGGCGAAGATGGTGGCTAGCGCGGCGCGGTGCATGAGATTCGGACCCTCAGCGTAGTGCCAAGGTTGCGCTGAACCGTCACACCCTTGTAACGAGCCTCGCCTGGCCATCCTCGCCTCCAGGGCCCCATCCGTTGCTGCGGTTGGTGGTTGCTGCTAGCACTGAGGCGATGGCCGAGTCGCCGCTCAAGCGCATACCGTCCGGCTTTCGAAAGCGCACCCTCGAGAGCGCGAAGCTGGCCGGCAAGCTCGGCACCAGCTACCTGCGTCGCGCGATCACCAAGAGCAACCGCGGCGCCGACTCCGAGGCCACCATGGCCAACGCCAAGGAGCTGGTCGAAAAACTGGGCTCGCTCAAGGGCCTTGTCATGAAGTTGGGACAGATCGCCAGCTACATGCCCGGCGCCTTTCCGCCCGAGGCCCAGCGGGTGCTGGCCGAGCTGCAGTCGAACACCACCCCGATGGAATGGGAGGCGGTCGTCACCGCGGTCGAGTCCGAGCTCGGCGGGTCGGTCGAAGACAGGTTCGATGCCTTCGATCGCGAACCGTTCGCCGCCGCGTCCATCGGCCAAGTGCACCGAGCCCAGCTGGGAGACCAGGCAGTCGCGGTGAAGGTTCAGTACCCCGGCATCGAAGACGTGCTGCGCAGCGACCTCAAGAAGGCCGACGTCCTCGCCCGGCTCGCCACGCTCGGCACCGCCTTCGACGGCAAGGGGCTGGCGCGCGAGCTATCTGAGCGCGTGTTGGAGGAGTGCGACTACCGCCAAGAAGCGCTCAACCAGGTCGCCTTTGCGAAGCTATTGAGCGACATCGAGGGTGCCCACGTGCCCAACGTCATCACAACCCACAGCACGCACCGGGTGCTGACCACCGAGTTCGTCGAGGCCGCCCGCTTCCAGCAATTTTGCGACGAGGCCCCCCAAGAGGCCCGCGACCGCGCCGGCGCCATCATCTTTCGGACCTGCTTCGAGTCGATCTTTCAGCACGCGATCTACAACGCAGACCCGCATCCGGGGAACTACCTCATGCACGACGACGGCGAGGTCACCTTCCTCGACTTCGGCTGCATTCGAGAGTTCGACCCGCCCATGATCAGCGCGTGGAAAGAGACCGCGGTCGCGATCATCGAGGGCGACCAGCGTGGGTTTCGCGACGGCTTCGTGCGGATGGGGATGGTGCCCGAGCCCGACCGCTTCGACTGGGACCACCAGTACAAGGTCATGCAGTACATCTATCGCCCGTACACCCAGCTGGAGTTTCGCTACACCAACGAGTACGTCGAGCAGAGCTACGACCTGCTGATTTTTGACAACCCCAACCGCAACCGCAGCGGCATGCCTCCGCAGTGGCTGTTCCTCAACCGCCTGCAGTGGGGGCTCAACGCCATCTTGGCCCAGCTCGGAGCCCAGGCCCCGTGGGGCGAGATCTGGCGCGAGCAGATCACTGCGCCCCTGCAGCCGGTGCGGGTCGAGCGGGTTTGAGGCGATTGGAGCTCAGCCCTCGACGAGAACCGTGGCCATCACGAAGTCCGGCTGTTGAACATGACCTGAGCAACCGCGCAGGTGGAAGCAGAGTGAAACCTGCTAAGCCCTCGCCATGCAACGGCCTCTGCTCTCGGACTCGTCGTACTCGGAACAGACCGCTGCAAAGATCGCGGGGTTCCACCGTGATGTCGTCGACGAGGTCGCCAAGACCGTCGAGCGCGATGCGTTGGTCGTGGTCGGGATGTCGCAGAACCCCTTCGTTCGCAAGGCTCGCGCCGCTCTCAAGCAGGCCGACATCCCGTTCACCTACCTGGAGTACGGCAGCTACATGTCGCAGTGGAAGCCACGCTTGGCGATCAAGATGTGGAGCGGTTGGCCCACGTTTCCGCAGGTATTCGTCCGCGGCACCCTGCTCGGAGGCTTTGGCGACCTGGAGAAAGCCATCGCGAATGGCAATTTGAAGACCCAACTCGACGAAGGGTGACGCCGCTGCGATGTTGTCTTGGTAGACTCGCCGGGTGTCTTGGCGGGTGCGGAGCGGCTGCGCATGCGCGCTGTTGATCGGTTGCGCGAGTGCGGCGGACCCCGCCGGTCCCTCGATCACGACCATGCAGCAGACTACGGCCGGCAACGACGTGGAAACCACGTCGGACGGCCCGATGACCACCGGAATCAATCCTCCGGGGGACACCACAACGCCAGACGAGAGCACGAGCGGCGGCGAGGAAAGCGACGTGTCGTCGAGCTCGACCTCCGGTGAGCCTCAGGAATCCTCCGGCGGAGACTCCTCGTCTTCGGACACCAGCTCGGACAGGTTCCCCTGCGATCCTCCGACGACCTGCGACGGTGCCGGAAGTCTGGGAGGAGTCTCGGGCGACACCACGGTTCCATCGCTGACCGAGACCGGAACCGAGCCGATCTGGCTGCAGGTCGAGGTCAGCGAGAACGACAGCAGTGTCTTCGGCGCCGAGCTGAGCGTAACCATCGAGCTCGAGAGCCTCGGCGGGGACTGGGACCTCCGCGCGTACCTCGGCGACCCCGGCGATGTGAACGGATGCGGCGGAACCGAGGCGGCCTCCGAGACGACGGGCACCGACTCGGTTCGCTTCGAGTGGGGAGAAGGCGCGGTCGCCAACAACGACGATGACGACGCGTTTGTCGCCGTGGAGATCTTCCCCAAAGCGGACGAATGCACGGTCGGCTCGAGCTGGACCCTCACCGTGACCGGGAACGACTAGCTCGGCCCCATCGCATGACGTCAGCGCGACGCCTGATCAAGGCCGCCCCCGAAACCTCACGCGATTTCGCCGATTCGGTCCGCGCCAGGGGTTGACGCAGCTGCCCCCTCGCATAAGGCTCGCTGTGCTTTGGCCACGCTCGAGTGCAAAGCGTCCGAGGGACGCATCGTGGTGTACGTCGGTGATCACGCCGGCGCAGACCCTTCGAAAGCCCTCGCCGACGCGCGAGCGTTTGGCATCGAGCTCGGCGAAAAGGGCACGTTCAAGATCCGCCTGGTCGCCGAAGACGACCTCGCGACCGTCGCCGACGTGCTGCATTCGGCCTTCGCCTTCCCGCTGGAGGTGGCCGGACCGGTCCACATGGGCACCAGGCTCGGCGACTCCCAGGGTCAATGGACCCTCGACGACGGGTCCTACTGGGGCGCGCTGTACGAAGTCTTCCCCGATTGCGAAGAGAGCATTGGCGCGCAGTACGTCTTGGTGCTCGCCAAGGAAGACAAGCTTCCCGAGCCTCGCTGGCCGACGATGCCCCACCTCACCGACGCCGCACGCACGCCCGGCGGCGCACCGTTTCCCGAGGCGCTCTCCTTGCCCGGCGACGCGATGGACGACGCTGCGCTTCCCGACCTCCGGGCCCTCTTTTCTGGGGCTGGTTCAGGGGCCGGAGCCAGCAAGCCTGCCAAGGCGAGCACCGGCGCGAAAAAAACCTCCGGCGCGGTCGCGTCTCGCCTGTTTGCCGCGATTGCGGGCCTGGGTGAGGACGAGGACTTCGAAGACGACGACGACACCTCGGGTGCTCCGTCCAAGAAGGACCCCTTCGTGGCGTTCATCGAGACGTTGGTTGCTCAGGAGCAGATCGAGCTGGTCGAAGGGGCCTCGGCTCGAAAGCTGGCCGAGCGGCTCGAGCTCGCGCTCGAGCGCGACCCCATGATGTTCCGTCGTCCCGGAGA
>CAYGTG010000447.1:6409-6772 GCA_964352485.1 uncultured Nannocystaceae bacterium
GGACGAAGTCGACGAGCTCTTCGCCTCCGACGAAGACCTCATGACCGGCATCCAAAACGCGCTCGGTCGTTGAGCATGTCGCGGACCTTCGGCGTCGCCGAGATCCAATCGACGCGATCTCGCCGTTTCGTCTGCGGATGCTCCCCCACGTAGGGCAAGCGGATCGGTTACGGGACGGTGCCGAGGATTCGGCCCCAACCCGAAACGGTGAAGGCTTCTTCGCCGCGTTACGGAGGACTCGCAATGAAGTCTGCTCTGGTGTGCACGTGTGTCCTCGCTTCGGTCGCGTTCTGCGGATGCAAGACCGCGCCCCCGCCGCAACCCCCGCCGGTGACCGCGCGAGGCCCCGAGCCCGAGCCCGAG
>CAYGTG010000448.1:0-6761 GCA_964352485.1 uncultured Nannocystaceae bacterium
CCTCGCTGGTCGATTTGAGCTGGCAGCTGTCTGCCATCATGGCGCAGCACGCCGAGGACTGCAAGCGGATGCTGCCGTCGCAGGCGGCGGCCTTTGCCAAGCGAGCGCTCGAGAAGCTCCAGGCGGCCGACGCGGTGGCGAGGCCACGCCGAGCACGAGCAGTCGGGCGCTCAAGTCCCGCGCTGCCCAGCAGGTCGCAGAGCTCCTGTTGGGTGCCGGTTTGCCCACTGAGCAGCAGCTGCTTGAGCGCGAGTCTGCGGGCCTTTGCCCCCCTCATGTCATCGCCTGCCGGGTGATCAGCGTGCCGATTCCTTCGTCGGTGAAGAGTTCGCCAACCACCGCGTGGGGAATGCGGCCGTCGACCGCATGAAACGCAGAGATCCCGCGCTTGGCGGCGTGCCGGGCGAGCACGAGGAGTTCGGGGTCGGTCACGTCGAAGCGACCGCGCTCGAGGCCGGTGAGAAACGTGTCCGGGGAGAGTCGCTGGACGAGCCCGTGCTTGTCGCGAATCCCTCCATCGGCGGCGAGCACGATGAGCTTCTGAATGCCGAGCTTGAGCGCGAGGTCGATGATGGCGTCGGGGGCCGGTTCGGGACGAGAGAGCAAGCACAGGTGTCCGCGGTCCAGCAGGTTGCTGATGCTGACGGCATCGGTGGCGACACTGGCCGCGAAACGCCCGGCCTGGCGCATGTGCTCTTCGATGGACTCGACCGCGGCTGCGGAGGGCAGCACCGCCACCGGTTTGAGGCCTGCGTCGACGCAGAGCTCCAGATCGTTGGCCAGCGTCGCAATCGGAGCATCGAGCTTCTCGAGGTTGGGAAGCACCACCATGACGCGCATCCCGGTAAAGCGCCGGACGTAGGACAGCCCTTCGCACAGCAGTTGATGCTTGAGTCTGGGGGAGTAGGCCGCCAACGAGAGGTTGCGCGAGACGCTGCCGCTGCGGCTGACATCGATTTGTTTGGACTCGTCGGCGTTGATGCGAACGTAGTCGTAGCTCAGGTCACAGCCGTACGCGGTGGCGGAGCCCGTGCCCCCCATGCCCACGTCGATCTTCCAGTGCACCTCGGTCTGCTGGAGCCCAGCGCGGAGGGAGGCGCTGTTGTGTCCAAGCTTGGGACCGCTGCGGTCGTAGAGCAGGGTGCCCTGGGCGTGAATGATGAGCGCCCCAGGATCGAGCTGAAGGTTGTGTTCGGCCGCGACCTGGCCGATCGCCATGCTGACGCGACCCCACTCGGGTTGACCTGCGAACGCGCTGCACTTGACCAGGCTGCTGCGACAGACGCCGCGGGCGAGGTCGCGGGCCACAGATTCGGACGGGGCGCCGGTGACCTCGACCTCGATGAGCCGAGTCGCACCCTCGCCGTCGCGGGCCACCTGCTTGGCGAGCGATCGCAGCACGGCCTCGATCGCTTCGGCGAACAGGCTCTCGGCCGCATCTCCCTTGACGTGAAGTCCCGAAGCCCCGTTGGCCAGCGCGAGCACCATGTCGTTGGTCGATGAGTCGCCATCGACCGTGATCGAGTTGAAGGTCCGATCGACCGCCGGCCCGAGCATCGCCTGCAGTTTCGCCGGTGAGATGGTGGCGTCGGTCAGCAGGAAGCCGAACGTCGTCGCCATATTGGGGTGAATCATGCCCGAGCCCTTGGCGACGCCCAGCATGCGAATCGGCGCGTCGTGGCCGGGGAGCTGGATACTCGTGTGCGCGACCTTGGTGCAGGTGTCGGTGGTGAGGATCGCCTTCGCGAACTCGCGAGGATCGTCGACGAGCTTGCTGCCGAACTCGCTTGCCGCTTCTTCGATCAGCTGGACCGGCAGCGGGACCCCGATGACCCCCGTCGATGCGGTCAGCACCGTGTCGACCTCGAGACCGAGCGCCGTTGCGGCGGCCTTGGCCATGCGAAGGTTGTCCTCGAAACCAGCGGGGCCGGTCATCGCGTTGGCGTTGCCGCTGTTGATCAGCACCGCGCGAATATCGTCGGCAGGGAGCGCTGCGGCGTTGCGTTCGACACAGGCGGCGCGGGCCCGGTTCTGGGTGAAGCAGCCTGCGACGACCGTGGGTCGCTCGGAGACCAGCAGCGCGAGGTCGGGGCGAGCGTGTTTGATGCCGCACCGAGTCCCGGCGAAACGGAACCCTGCGACAGGAAACGAGGGCGCCAGGTCGGTATTGATGGTGATGTCGGTCGTACTCATGGCAACGCGCGAGGCATGGGGGGCACGTCGTTTCCGACGTGGGCAAGAGGCTGAGGCAGGCCGGCGTGCGGCGGAAGGCCGAGCCAGAGGTTGAGGTTGGCGAGCGCTTGGCTTGCGGCGCCCCGCATGAGGTTGTCGATGCTGGTGAACACGGGAACCAAGCCGCCATCGTCCGCGGGTCCAACCGCAACAACCGCCTGATGGCTGCCCACCACGTGCGCCACTCCGAGGCCGGGGCCAGGCTCGGCGAGCACGGTGACGTACGGCTGGTCCTCATAGAAACTCTGGAGTGATTGCAGCACATGGGCCGCAGACCGGGTTGGCTTGACGAACGCCGTCACCAAGATGCCGCGGACGATCGGTAGCAGCTGCGTGACGAAGGTGACCGGTGCCCCGAGATGCCGGGCGATCTCCGGGATGTGCTTGTGGCTGCCAACGTTGTACGGGAAGGTGTTGCCGAACAAGGCGCTGAAGTGGAGGTCGTCTCGCGGGGTCTTCCCGGCACCGGAGGTCCCGCTGGCGCCGAGGACTGCGATGGGTTCGGCTTCGATCGCCCTGGTGCGCAGCAGCGGCGCGAGACCGAGCAACGTCGCCGTGGGGTAGCAACCAGGGTTCGCGACGACCGCTGCATCCGCACTTGGCGCGCCCCACAGCTCCGGGATCCCGTAGTGGATCCCCGCCGCCAGACGGTGGGCGCTCGATAGATCGAGCACCTTGATTCCGGCGGACAGGAGCGCCTCGGTCCACGCCAACGCCGGGCCGTCGGGGATCGCCAACGCCACCGCGCGACACTCGCCCAAGGCTTGGATCGCATCGGGGGTGGGGTCCCGGTGGGTGCTGACGAGCGGGTTCATGCAAGGATGGTGCATGAGAAGCGCATGAAGAACCTGGCCGGCGTATCCGCGCGCGCCGACGATTCCGATGGTGTGTGTTGTATTTTTCACGCGCTCAAGGGCCTGAAGCGCCTCGTTCTACGCCCCCGCCGCTGCGCCCGCAAGACGCCTGGCTATGCGCATGGACACGCGCCTTGCTGCATGCGCGAGAATGTACGAATTCAGCCTTGACTCCCCCAGCACGTTGGGGCAATCTCCGCATCCCTTCGCGGGAATAGCTCAGTTGGTAGAGCGCAACCTTGCCAAGGTTGAAGTCGCGAGTTCGAATCTCGTTTCCCGCTCCAAAGAAAACGCCACGTCCTCATCAGGGCGTGGCGTTTTCGTGATGGTTTCCCCAGGGTCCAAGCAGGAAATCGCACGCTGCGCCGGGCTTGGTGACGAGGTCCGATCGCTTCGCCGCAGTATGGCCGCGCAGTTTGCTACGTTGGGCATCGACCGTGATGCGCTCGATTCATTTGTGCACGTCCTTGCTCGTCGCCTTTGGTCTGACGGGATGCCCGAGCTCCGAGCCTGGGAACGAGGCCGCACCCAAGGTTCGCATCGACGCCGAGCGCTACCGCGTTCCTCTCTTGGGTGAGGAGTACGCGCGCGGAGGGGACGCGCCGCTGGTCACGGTCATCCTCTACACCGACTACGCGTGCCCACCCTGCGGTCGCACCTGGTCGGTGATGGACAACCTGCTCGAGGACTACGGCCAAGACCTTCGGGTCATCTTCCGTTCGTACACGGTGCCGGGCTTCGGCAAGGGCGAGGAGGCCGTCGAGGCTGCGTTCGCCGCGGGGGAGCAGGGGAAGTTTTGGGAGATGCACGGCGAGCTGTTTGAGCACATCGGTGCCTTCGATCGGCCCACGCTGCGCAAGCACGCCCAGTCGATCGGATTGGATGTCCCCAAGTTCATGGATGACCTGGACACGGGTGCGCACGCCGGGACGCGGATGCGGCACAGGCGGGAGGCAAAGCGCCTGGGCATCGTCGGGCTCCCCGTGGCGTTCGTGAACGGCTTGTACATGGCCGGTTACGCGGAGGAGGCGACCTGGCATGCGATCCTCGACGAGGAGATCGCACGCTCCAAAGACCTGCTCGCCGCCGGCACGCCTCGCGCCGAGCTGTACGACAAGGTGATGGCCTCGGCGTCCAGCAAGCGTGTCTCGGCGCCCAAGGGGGCGGAGAAGCTGCGTGCGGAGCTGGCCGACAAACAGAAGCTCACCGAGCCTCCCGCCAATCTCGTGGCACCGACCCACGACGCTCGCTACAGCATCGCGCCGGGCGAGTCCGCTCCGCTGGGTCCCGACACAGCGCCGGTCCAGGTGGTGGAGTTGCTCGACTTTCAGTGCCCGTACTGCCGCAAGGCCCACGAAGAGCTGCTCGGCCTGCGCGAGAAGCATGGGGACGATGTCCAGTTCGTCGTGCGCCACGTCCCGCTGGAGATTCACACCGCAGCCAAGGGGGCCGCCAAGGCCTCGGTCGCCGCGGGCAAGCAGGGCAAGTTCTGGCCCTACCACGACGCGATCTTCGCCCGCGAGGGCGCGTTGGACCGCAGCGCTTTCGTCGCAATGGCAACCGAGCTGGGCCTCGACGTCGAGCAGTTCCAAGCTGACCTCGACAGCACGGCCGTCAATCAGGCCGTGGACGACGACCTTCGAACCTCTCTGCGCCTCGGCGTCGTTGCCACGCCCGGATTTTTCATCAACGGTCGATACGTCAGCGGTTTTCGGCCCGGTCGCCTCGGCGGCGTGATCCAAGAAGAACTCGACGCTGCGAACAAGCTCGCCGAAGAGGAGGGGGTCCCCCGCGACCAGCTCCGCGCACGTCTCCTGGACGGCGCCATCGGCCCTGAAGGATATCCAAACCCGTGAGCACGATACGCATCCTTTCATCGCTCGCCTTCGGGGCGATGCTCGTCTTCGGTGGTTGCAACAAGAAGAGCGCAGGCCCAGATCCCACCTACGACAAGCCGCTCCCGCACATGAACGACGTCGATGACGCCCACGCCGAGCTGGCGCGTGGCGATGGCGATCGAGTCCGGGCCACGTACAAGCCCACCGACGGCATTCGAGGTGCTGCCGAGCCGTTGGTCACCATTGTCGAGTACAGCGACTTTCAGTGCCCGTTCTGCGGCACGTTCGCCCAGACCGTGCACGAACTCGAGGCGGTCTATCCCGACGACCTCCGGGTCGTCTTCCATCAGTTCCCGATGCCGATGCATCCTCAGGCGCCTCTGGCCGCCCAGGCTGCGATCGCTGCTCAGGCCCAGGGAAGGTTCTGGGCGATGCACGACCACATGTTCGCGCACCGCAGCTCGCTGTCACGAGAGCAGCTGATCGAGGCTGCGGGATCTCTGGGCTTGGACAAGGCTCAGTTCGAGACCGATCTCGATAGCGAAGAAACCCAGGCGCGGCTCAAGCTCGAAAAGACGCTCGGACGCCGACTGGGGGTTCGCGGCACGCCCTCGTTCTTCATCAACGGTCGCAGCTTCTCCGGCGCGATGGATGCCCAAGCCTTGGGGGCGATCATCGACGAGGAGCGAGCCTTCGCGAAGACGCTGATGGACGCTGGGGTGCCCCGCAACGAGGTCTACGCTCGAATCATGCGCGCCGCGAAGGTCGCCGGCGCTCGCTGAGAGGTCCCCTTCCATGAGCGAGACTACCGAGACCGCCGAGACCACCGCGACCCCCGAGGACAAGAAGTCCGGCTCCGGGCCCCTGATGGGGGTGTTGGCGTTCCTGATGGCGCTGGGCCTAGGCTTCGTGATCGGCCGCGTCGTGCAAGACGACTTCGATGGGCCGCCGGTGCTCGACGATGACACCCGCTACGACGTGGCGCTGCGGGGGGACGAGCCCGAACTGGGGCCCGAGGACCCGTTGGTCACCGTGGTCGAGTTTGCGGACTATCAGTGCCCGTACTGCGCCCGTGCTCGCGAGCCTTTGGAGCAGGCGATGGCCAAGCGCGACGACGATGTCCGCTTGATCTACAAGCACTTCCCGCTGCCGGGGCACCGTCTCGCGCTACCGGCGGCCAAGGCTGCTTGGGCCGCGCACCAGCAGGGCAAATTCTGGGAGATGCACAAGGACCTGTTCGAGGCGAACTCTTCGGTCAAGGACATCGCTGCGCGCGCCGAGGCGATGGGCATGGACCCCGAGCGCTTCCTTCACGACTACACGAGTCCGGCCGCGGCCAAGTCCGTCGACGACGACATGCTCGCCGGCGCCAAGCTGGGCGTGACCGGCACCCCGGTCTTCTACGTCAACGGCCACCGCTACGTCGGCTTCCGGGACAAGGGGCAGTGGAACGAAGTGCTGGAGTTTGAGGCCGACAACGCCGAGCGCCTGATCGATGCCGGTACGCCGCGGCCGCAGGTCTACGCAAAGCTCATGGAGGGGGCGGTGAAACAGCGCCGCAGTCGAGACCCCAATCCGCCCAAGCCCGCGCCGCAGCCCGCGGGCCTAGACCCCGATGTCACCTACCGGGTTGATGTCCAGGGGCGCCCCGCGCTCGGCCCTGCCGATGCTTTGGTCACCGTCGCCGTGTTCAGCGACTTCCAGTGTCCGTACTGCGGCCGGATCGCTCCGTCGCTGCACGAGCTCGCCGAGCAGGAGCAGGGGGTGCGCGTGGTGTCCATGCAGCTGCCGATTCCATCGCATCCGCGGGCCCGCGGATGCGATGGAATCGGCAGCT
>CAYGTG010000449.1:0-6758 GCA_964352485.1 uncultured Nannocystaceae bacterium
ATTCACGACGATGCGGACCTTTTCCAGCGGCGCGTTGATGTCCGCGACCGTAGGCGTCGCGGTGCGCAACGGCGCCGAGGCCAGCATGCGCGCCGCCCCGGTCTACCTGGGCCGCCCCGACCTCGGCGCGCTGGTGGAGCTGCTCGACGGCGCCCGCAACACGGTCCAAACCATCCGCCTCACCCTCGGCATCTCCCTGGCCTACAACGCCATCGCGGTCACCCTGGCCGGGCAGGGCACGATGAGCCCGCTGGTGGCGGCGCTGCTGATGCCCGCCAGCTCGCTGAGCGTGATCGCGGTCGCGGTGTCCCGCCGCTTCACGAAACCAAGCGTATGATCAGGACACCTCGATGAGCGTGCTGTACATCGCCATTCCCGTCGCGCTCGGCATCGCCGGCGACGACGACGGTGATTTCAAACCACCCAAGGGTTGATCGATCTGGCGGGTGGCGACACCGCAACCAAATGTCGGTTTTGGCCGCGGCTGCTAGGATAGCCGCGTGTTCGTCGACTGGCTGAAGCAACGGCGGCGCGACACGATTCTCGAGCAACCCTGGGATGCCAAGTGGACCGAGATCCTCGAGGGCAGCATCGCGGCGTGGGGGTCCCTGCAGCCCGAGGAGCAAGCACACCTGCAGCAGCTGGTGCAGGTGTTCGTGGCCGAGAAGAACTGGGAGGGTGCGGGGGGACTCGAGCTCACGGACGAGCATCGGCTGAGCATCGCCGGTCAGGCGTGCTTGCTGGTCCTCGCCATTCCGCACGACCTGTATCGGCGCGTGGAGTCGATCGTGGTCTATCCGGCGGCGGTGAAAGCTCCGCCGCGCCCGATGGGGATGTTCGAGGTCCGCAACGACCTGGCCGATCGGGCGCTGCCACTGCTGGGTCAGGCGTTCGTGCGTGGACCGGTGATCCTGTCTTGGGACGCGGTGCGCCGCGGCGCACGAAATGCCCACGACGGACACAACGTGGTCTTCCACGAGTTCGCCCACAAGCTCGACATGCTCAGCGGCCACGCCGACGGCGTCCCTCCCCTGGAAGATGACGAGCTGTACGCCCGGTGGATCGAGGTGTTCCAGCGCG
This sequence comes from uncultured Nannocystaceae bacterium, assembly GCA_964352485.1. GTDB lineage: Bacteria > Myxococcota_A > Polyangia > Nannocystales > Nannocystaceae > CAJXVA01. Next base: position 1,081 of record CAYGTG010000449.1, read on the forward strand.
AGTGGGAATCCCTGCACGAGGACCAGGCCAAGGGCCGCAAAACGTTTCTCGACGGCTACGCGGGCACCAACCCGGCGGAGTTCTTCGCGGTGGTCACCGAGCACTTCTTCGAGCAGGGCGCCACCATGCAGCGCAAGCACCCAGACCTCTACGAGGTGCTGGAGGCCTTCTACCGCCAGGACACAGCGACCCGCCGGTGACAGCCCAGCGACCGTATTACCACCGCACGAGGCGTACCCGGCATTGCGCCGAAGTCACTCTGTCTGCTCGCCGCAAGAAATACTGACCCGCGGCCATTACCTCCCAGCCACGCCCTCTGCGTGACCCTGTACAAGCACGCCAGCATCGCCGCGCTTCTCTTCGGGCTGGCCGCGTGCGCCGACGAGGAGCGCGAGGAGTCTCAGCAGACCACCGCTGCCGGCTCGGGCGGCCTCACCACCAGCCCCACTTCGGCCGGCGGTTCCGACTCCGAGGGGCGCGATGTTGGCGGCACCACCTCCGGCCCTGGCGGCAGCTCGGACGAATCCGGCGGTGGCGACTCCGACCCCGTGCTCGACGTGGGCGCCCCCGATGGTCCCGGCCCCAAGGGCGGCACCGGCAGCGACCTCGGCTGTCAGTTCATCGACGTCCTGTTCGTCGTGGACATCTCCGCGTCCATGTCGCAAGAGCGCGCCAACCTGGCCGCCAACTTTCCCGGGTTTGTCTCCGTCCTCGATGACTACGTCGACAACAACGGCGCCCTGGGCTACCGGGTCGGCGTCACCAACTCCAGCATCAACGGTACCTACGGCGGCTGCGACACCACCATGGGGCTCGATGGCACCCTCGTCGCCTCCGGTGGTGGGTTTGGCATGGACGACTGCGGCACCGGCGGGATCCCGTGGCTGGATGGACCCGCCGCCGGCCTGTCCGAGAACTTCAGCTGCTTGGCGCAGAACCCCATCCCCGTCGCCAACAGCCTCAGCGACTGCGGCGCCGAGCGACCGCTGGGGGTCGTGGAGCGCTTCGTCGACAAGACCCAACCCGGTGGCGACAACGATGGCTTCTACCGCGGCGAGGAGGCGTTGTTCGTCGTCATCAACCTCACCGACGAGGACGAAGACGCCATGTTCACCGACACCACCCCCGCGCAAACCAAGGCCGCCCTCGATGCCTTCGCCGGGGGCGAAGAACGCTACGTCGCCGTCACCATCGCCGGGCCGCAGGCGTGCGAGTCCGCGTTTGGCAGCGCTATCCAGGCCGACGTCCTCCAGGAATTCACCGACCTGGTGCCCAACGGCTACTTCGGCAACATCTGCGACGGCGACCTGGCCGATTCCCTCGCTCAGGCGCTCGACGTGATCCAGTCGTCCTGCGACGCCCTGCCCCCGCCCGAGGGCTGAGCAGCACCTGCCCGGAAAGCTGCCCGACCTCCACCGTGCGGAGTGCTATGATCGTGGCGTGCGCGATGACGCAACGGCGCGGAAGGAACGAGCCCAGCACCGGCGGGAGACCTGGCGCGTAGAGCCGCTGACCGACGCGCCGCCTGCCGCTCCGTTGGACCTCGACGCGAGACTCGAGCTGCTTGAGGAGCTCCGGCGTGTCGGCTTCGCCCTTGCCGGAATTGAGTATCCGGAGGCGCACGGACACATCCGAGCGACGCAGGACCTGGATGTTTGGGTTCGGCCGACCTCGGCCAACGCGGCTCGCGTGATGGCGACGGCCTGGCGAGTCTTACAACCGGACCCAAAGGATGCGCGTGGTATTCTACGAAGCAATGGGGGAATGGCTCGTGCGCGTGGGGCTGGGCGCCGCCACTGCCGTGATGCTGGCTGGGTGCCCATCGTCATCCAGCGTGTTTAGCTGCGGCTCGGACTCGGACTGCACCGGCTCGGGCAACGGCACCTGCCAGTCCAACGGCTTTTGCGCGTTCCCGGACGCGATGTGCGAAAGCGGCATGCGCTACGGCGACCTCGCGGGCGGAGGTTTCGCCAACATGTGCGTGCCGATGGACGAGGGCGGATCCACGAGCAGCCTTGGGGGATCGGGATCCGTCACCGCCACGACGGACGTGACGACGACGCTCACGCCCGGCGACTCCTCGGGTGACACCAGCGGTAGCGCACCGGGGACCTCCGACACCACCGAAGACGATAGCGGGACGACGACTGGAGTCTCTCAGAGCTGCGAGGTGTTCTTCGACGACGACTTCGGCGATGATCTTCCCCGGCACTGGTCTGTCGTCGGCTCCGGCTCCGTCCTCATCGGAGGCGGCAACTTGGACTTCGTCCTCAGCCGAAGTGAGCCGAACTCTCCGATCGTCATTCGACACACGTCCGTGGTCACGTTCGACGGCGTCTGGCTGATGGCGAGGCTCGCTGGGTTGCCCACCCAGGACGGCATCGAGGCGATCCTCTCGCTCGAGCGCGACGCTTCGCAGGAGGCGTACGGACTCTTGGTCGACACGAGCACGCAAGAGCTCGTGGCCGGCTACTCGAGCGGAAGCGGCGGCTTCGCCCCCTTGGCGACGACTGCCTACGGTCCCGGCATGTCCTGGCTCCGCATTCGCGAGTCGGGCGGCGGACTTCTGTTCGAGGTCGGTTCAGACGAGAACGACCTGACGGTCTTCCACGAAGAGGACGCCGACATCCGAGACTGGGTCGGCACGCTGGCGATCGGCGCGGACAACGAGGTCGCCGTGTCCGACGAAACCGTGGTCACCTACGACGACGCGGTCGGCTGCGCGCAGCCGACTCGATGATTGACCGCCCGTGGCTCGCTCACCGCGAGCGCGACACGAGCACGACCGAAGAACGCGGGCACAAGGACGTATTCAAGGCTGCGAGCGGTGGCGGACTCAGCCGGTCAGTCGCGCGAACCCAATGTCGGTCACAACGTCACAACCACGCCGGGGCTGCGTCCGGACGGCCGTCGATGATCGCCTCCGCGATACCGGTGCGCACGCCGCCGGCGAGATCCGCGGTGATGCGGCCACAGCTGATCATCTCGGAGAGGCTGGTGCGAAACGCCTCGACGAGCACGGTGGCCTCAGCCTCGAGGGAGACGGAGACGTCGCAGGCGAGCCGGAGGCCGACGAAGCCGTCGTCGGTCTCCTCCTCGGTGGGGTCCCAGTCCGCGTCCTCCCCTGGCGCTGCGCCGCAGCCGGATCCGAGTGCAAAGGTGAGCGCCAAGGTGAAGGTTCGAAAGCTGTTCAAGTGCATGTCAGGTTCCAACACCGGATCCGTGTCCGGGTGACCCGACGATTCATGAAGTCTCTGCAGCGATTCTGATCCAGATCACGCCTTGCGCGCGACGGTCCACAGCAGCTGCCCTGATGGCGGCTCGTCAGGCGCGGGCCCGCGCCGACGTCGCTCGATGATCGACAGGCCAGCCGCCTGCAGCTCGTCATCGAGTTCGTCCGCGCTCACCCAGCGCCGGGTCTCATCGGGGGTGGTGAAGCGTGGAGGCTTCACTCTGAAGTACGCCGGATCGAAGCGCCCTTCGCGTGACATGGTCTCGCAGAAGAACAACCCCTCGGGTGCGACAAGCCGCGAGACCTCGGCGAGCATCCCGGCGCGGTGCTCGTCGCGGACCAGGCAATGCAGGGCGTGGTTGTCGAGGACGACGTCGAACGGCTCGTCGAGCTGGTGGAGCGCGGTGATGTCTCCCACCTCGAAGTGCGCGTGGGGCACGTGTGCCGCGTTGCGACGAGCCAGTGAGATCGCGGTCCGTGCATAATCGACGCCGACGATTCGCTCGGCCAACTCGGCGAAGCGAAGCGCCGCTTGGCCCCCTCCACACCCCAGATCGAGCACCGACGCGAAGCGTCGGCCCTGCCCATAGGCGGCGATGAAGGCCTCCAATCCGAGATAGGAATCGTCATCGGGGTCATCGCTGCGGTCATCCCAGCCGCAGCCGCCCCGCGCCGCGATCCGGCGATACGCGGGCTCGTGGTCGTAGTAGACGCGCCGCCCCGCGGGTAGGCGCGCCACCGCATCGAGCGCCTGCTGCAGCACGGCCTCGGGCTGCGCCTGAGCGTCGACTTCGATCAGCGGACCGCCCAGCTGCAAGGGTCGATAGCGACAGGCCGCCAAGTGTGCCGACAGCTGTGCCGTCCCCTTGTCCGCACATGCGTGGACGCGGTGACGTCCGCGGGCATTTCGAGCTTCATAGCGCCGAAGCAAGGCCTGCGCGGGGGCGTGGAGGTACACTTCGAGGACGCAGTGGGTCGTGCCAGCCAGCACGGCGCGCAGGCGTTCGGAGGCCCGTTCGGGATTGAACGTCGCCTCGACGATGAGGGACTCCTCCTGTTGCGCTGCTGCGGCCAGCCCCTCGATCATCCGCTCGTGCGCGCGGTCGTGCAGGCTCGCCACGGTTGCTCGCCCTGGCCCCTCGAGGCTGTCGTACAGCGCTTCGGCCAGCGCGTCGCGCGAGAGCACGGGAACGCCGAGCACCGTGGACATGCCGCGCGCGAGCGTCGACTTCCCAGCCGCGGGCGGTCCGTGAATGATGACGATCATCCCGGCCGGACAACGCGGCGCGCATCCGATGCATATCGCGGCTTCAGTGCTCCCAGGCGTCTCCCCACGACGTCTGTGCCGACTCCGCGCCCGGATGCGCACGGTCGTACTCCGCGCACTGCGTCTGGTGGCCCCGAACGACGCGTCGACCTGCCAGCTTGCCGCGCCATTCGGTCACGACAGTTGCCTGGCGGTGGGAATGGTCGTGTTCGAAGTGCAGCACCACCCAGTCGTCCGTCTTGTGCAGCTCGTGGGCGAGCGCGGTGCTCGAGAACAGGGCGGCGTAGGTCCACGCACCCCGCTCGAAGTGCAGGATCGGCAGCCTGGGCGCGCGGGTCGTCTGCGACGTCGGCGGTGGGGCGGGTGCGTACGCAAGCTGGCTGGCGGAGCGAGGTCATGAGGTTCATCTCCTCGACCTCAGCCCCCACAACATCCAGGTGGCGAAGGCCAGAGACACCGATGGGCGTCTGGCGTCGGCCGTCGTCGGCGACGCCAGGGCGCTGCCTTGGGCGGACGGCTTCGCCGACGTCGTGTTGCTGATGGGGCCCCTCAACCACCTGCCCGACGCCGAGGACCGCGCGGCTTGCCTGTCCGAGGCACGCCGCGTGCTCGCGCCGGGCGGGACCCTCGTCACCGCGACCATCAGTCGGGCGGCCACACTACTGTGGGTCCTGGACCAAGCGCACGAACACCTGCGGGACGCCGCCTTTCGCGCGGTGCTCGAGCGAGAGCTCGCGGATGGGCAGCACCTCCCATACCCCGGCTACCCGGGCATCTGCACCGCCTTCTTTCACACTCCCGAGCGCCTTCGTGCCGAGCTGGTGGAGGGCGGCTTCGAAGGCGCTCGGTTGTTCGCCGTCGAAGGTCCTGGGCAGTTCTTGTGGGACATCGAAGCCGCGAGTCGAGACGAAGAGCTGTGGCCCCAGGTCCTTCGCCTGCTGCGGACGGTAGAGGAAGACGCATCACTGCTCGGTGCGAGCCCACATATTCTCGGCGTCGCGCGTCGCGCGTCGCGCGTCGCGGTCGTGCCTGCAGGTCAGCGCGCTTCCGACCGCACGGGTCGCGAACGCGGCCCACACCGTGCGCGACTACGGTGTCCGAGCTCCGCGGTGCTCGGCCCCCGCCTCGAGCCTCCCCTGTCGGACAACTCCTGCTCTTCTCGGGACCGACCGCTGCCCC
>CAYGTG010000450.1:0-6747 GCA_964352485.1 uncultured Nannocystaceae bacterium
AAGCGGTGCGATGCTCGCCGCGACTGCCCGGCCCGCGCCCGGCGACGATGACTTCGTCGCGTTGGTCAGCGACGCGATTCAGCTCGACGGACTGGATTCTCAACCGGACTTGGGTCCGGCGGACTCGATGATGGGTTCGATCAGCGCCGTCGATGCCGCGGTGGAGCGCGCTGCGAAGCCTGCGGTCGCCGATGCTTCGCAGGGGGCGATGGCCTCCTCCGGCCAGGCCGTATTCGAAGACCCAGAGACCCGGACCGCGATGCTGGACCAGTTCTGGCAGTTCGAGGGCATCAACGGCGTCGCAATCATCTCGTCCACCGGCAAGGTGCTCGCAGAGGACATGCGCAACAACTCCTCGCTCGTGACGCTCGCGGGGTTCTACATGCGAGGCGCCGCTCGGATCGCGCGGACGCTCGGCTACAACGTTTTCGACGGAATTGTTGCGCGCTCGGTTCAGGGCCAACAAATGGTCATGGTCAGCATGGGCGCGGCATCGGCCGTGCTCTCCGTGGAGCCGGGGGCGGATCCCGAGGCAGTCCGTGATGCTGTGATGGGAGTGGACTCATGATCGAACCCAAAGAACAGCTGCTCGAGCTGCTCGAGGAACTCGGAGCGGTGCCCGGCGTTCGCGCTGCCCTCATCGCGACCTCCGAGGGCGCGATCGCCACCAGCGGCGGGGCCTCCATGCCGGCGGAGACAGCGAACGATGTCGCCAAGACCATCCGGCGCATGACGGTGGCCTCGGCCACGGTGGGTGTGCCCCTCAAGGACCTGCTCATCAACTTCGGCCCGGCTCGGATGATGGTCGTCCCGGTGACCGAGGACGCAACCGTAGTCGGATTGCTCGAGCTGGATACCGCCGTCACTCCGGTGCGGCGCGTCCTGGGACTGCAGCTCGACGCGCTGCGTGCCCTCCTCGCCGATGAAGAAGAAGAGATCGATGTTAATGTGGTCGATGAGGCCGAAGAGGAGATCGAGCGGATCCTTCGGGGCGAGCTCGGGCCGGTTCTGCAGCGGATTCGCGGACAGTTCCGAGACTTTGCGATTCAGGCCGGTCACGGCGAAGAAGAGACCGACACGATGATGCGGGAGCAGCTGCGAGAGTGGCTGCTGTGCTGCAACCCGTCCACGTACACGTTTCCGCTGCTCGTCGACGGCCTCGGTCAGCTTCTCAACGACGCCCCGGCATCACGCTCGGCGTTCATGGAGAAGGTCCAGGCGACGATTCGCTCAGCCTGACCCTCGGCCGGACGCGACAACGCCGCGCACCCTCGAGGCTGCGCGGCGTTTGCCGTGGTGAGGGCTAGCGGGCGCGGCCTGCGAGTTGGCAGACGCCGTCGGTCGAGCGGCCCACGCTTCGGAGCGTGCGCTCCTGACCGGCGGAGATTCGCTCACCGGCGAGCTCAGTGTGGACCATGCGGATCATGATGTCCCGCAGGCTCTGGACCTCGTAGCAGGGGATGTGCGGCTCGGCGTGGCCGTTGCCCACGCCCGAGTCGTCGGTGAGGAAGACATACTGGCCGCCGGTGCCGGCTGCAGCGGCCCGCATGACGATCTCGGCCTCGGACGCGACGCCGCTGGCGGCGACTGGGTAGAACGCCGCACCCATCGCGCGAAGGTCATCGACCGCGTCCATCGTGCGCCGCATCTGCTCGGCGTGCGGCGGAGCATCAGCGACCAGGAACACGATCTTGGCCGAGTCCTGCGACCAGGAGAGATCGGTCGCGTCGTCGAGGCCGGCATCCATGGCCTCAGGGTAGTCTCCACCTCCGCCTGCGCTCTGGCGTGCGAGGTGGTTCTCGAAGCGCGAGAGGTTTTCGGTGAAGTCGAACGAGCGGCTGACGAACGCGTCGCCGTCGTCGCGGTAGACGACCAGAGCAAATCGCTGGTCCACCCGAGGGAAGGAGCGCTCGATGGTCCGGGCGATGTTCCGCAGCTCGACCTTGAGGTAGTCGATCTCATCGCCCATGCTGCCGGTCGCATCGATGACGAGCGCGATGTCGACGGCGCTCACCGAACTCGATTGCACGTTCCGCATGGTGATCGTGTTGATCGTGCCCTCACGAACGGGGACCGACATCCGCTCGCGACCGTGCTGGATCGTGGCCTTGATGCTGCCTTGCCGTCGATGCTCGGGGGGGAGGTCCCAGCCGGCGAAGAAGACCGCGCGTCCATCGGTTCCGGTCGGAACACGAGCGCCACGCTGATCGGTGTCGAGCCGGACCGCCGCGTCATGAATCGGTCGGCCTCTGGAGTCCACGACGCGGACGATGGTCATCGCTCCGGTCACCCGCTCGGCGACGTCGCGAGTGTCGCGCTGTTGCGACATCCGGCTGGCAAACGTGGTCAGCACATCGGGGTTCAGCGTGTCGTCGAAGGCACCGGCGGTGAGACGGCCGGCTTGGATTTGGCGATCGAACTCTGGTTCGGGCTCCGGCACGGGTCGTCGCCGACGACGGTCCTTCTTTGCGGACTTCTTCAGCGGCGCGCGCTCTGCTCTTCGCCGGTCTCGGCTGGGGGTCCGGGCGACGCGAGACTCACCGGCGACGGCTTTGTCCGCGGACGCGCCGGCGACCGCAGGAGCGGGGGAGGGGGCGTCCATGGCGGCGGCATCTTCGTCCCCGAAGGATTCACTCGGTGGCGAGGCTGGGGCCTCCTCGTCGCTGCCTTCATACGTGTAGCCGGCATCGTCCTCTGAGGCGGTTACTCCCGGGGCGTAGTCGCTGGGGGCAACGCCTGCGGGCTCCGCGTACCCGCCCGCAGCGTCGGACCGGCTCATCTCCGTCGAGGGGGCAGCGCCCTTGTTTGCGGCGCATGCGGCAAGGGAGGCGAGAGCGAGCAGAGTCGAGAAGCGCTTCATGCCACCCCGAACGCCCAACCCCCGTAGTCGGCTTACAGCGGGGGCCGAGTTTTTTCCCAGGGAGCGAGAAACATCGCCATACGTCGCCGCAAGCACCCACTGCACGAAATCGAACAGATCCCGCTTGACGGCCTGCGGCCGATCGCGTAAATCCACGGCCCAACCGCGACCTGCCCAGGTAGCTCAGTTGGTAGAGCACTGGACTGAAAATCCGGGTGTCCGTGGTTCAAATCCGCGCCTGGGCACTGAAACCCCGCCTTCGAGCGGGGTTTTCTTTTTGGTTTTGGGGGGCCGGTGGACATACCTGAGGCGGACGCTCGACCTCGGTTTGCCGCAGCCCGCAGCCGGTCTTCCTCTCCGCACGCAAAAAGGGCCCCGCGCGATGCAGGGCCCTGAGCTGCGGTCGAGGAGCTGCGCTACTCGCAGGTCAGCGACAGGGTGTAGCCACCGGACTGGTTGTTCCCAAACGTGGACACGACCACTTGGTACTCGCCCGCGAGCAGTGCCCCGGTCTGAACCTGCGAGGTGTTTCCTCCGCAGCCCGCAGTGTCATCGTTGTAGGCGATGGTGTTGGCGCAGGCGTCGGCAGGGTTGAAGGGGTTCGCGCTGCCGTCGGGTGCTTGGTAGACCATCACGGTGGTGTCGAAGGATGCTGCGTTGCAGGTGGATGCGAGGACGTCGTCGCCGGCGTCCGCGGTGAACGTGTAGACGTCGTAGAAGACGTCGGTTCCGGACCCGCTCAGAGCACATGATGCCCCGACGCCGAAGCCACGGTTGTAGGTGTCATCGGTGATGTCCAAGGAGCCGGCCGCCTCTCCGCCGCAGACCGGCGCACCGGGCTGGATCTGGACGGTCGTTCCGTCCGGAAGGTGGACGATGAGGAACACGTTTCCTTCGTTGTCGTTGGTCGCGTACACGTTGGCGAACACGCCGGCGCCCAGCTCCGGGACGTTGAACGTCAGCTCTGGAGTCCCATCGTTGTTCGTGTCCACGCCAAGCTCGTACGCGCCGGTCGGTACGTCGAGCACCCCAGAGTCGCCCAGGGAGATGTCCGAGAGCAGCGCGGAGTTGTCCGCGAGGTTGATGATGTCGATCTCGCCAACACTGTCGCCACCGTGGACCACCTGAAGGCGGGTGTCGCCGGCCGGGATCGGCGCAACCGCATCCACGAGCGGCAGCGCCGTGATGTTGGAGACGGTGTCGATCGCGGCCGCCGTGTACCGAGTGCCCGCCTCAATCTCGAGGGCTGGGATGTTGAGGACCGAGTCCCCGATGGTGGTCCCCGCCGGCGCGATGTCGAAGCTGTACGTTCCCGGCGCGACGTCGACATAGCCGGTGCCTGCCGCGAACGGGATGTCCGTGAGCAGGGGCGTGGCGCCGCCGTTGACGTAGACGTCGACCGATGGCGCATCGGACGACAGGTGCATGATGCGAATGCCAGCGGCGACGGGGTCGATCCGGACGACGGCGCCGTTGGGCAGGTGCGCCAGCAGGAACACGTTCCCGTCCGTGTCGTTGGTCGCGTACACGTTGACCTGCACGCCCCCACCGAGCTCAGGGACGTCGAACAAGAGGTCGGCAACCGCATCGTTGTTCGTATCGACGCCGAGTCGGTACGCAGCGCTCGGAACGTCGATCGTCTCGCTGCTTCCAAATGCGAGGTCTCCGACCAGCTCAGCGCCGCCGTCGTCGTTGAGGATGTCGACCTCGGGCACGCCCGGGCCTGCGTGGACGATCTGGAATCGGGTGTCGCCCGCAGCGAGCCCTTCGACGTCGTCGACGAGCGCGAGGGCGGTGATGTTGTCCACGACGTCGATCGCCGCCGCGGTGTAGTTCACGTTGGGGTCAAACGTGAGGTCAAAGTTGAGCACTGAGTCTGCGATCGTGGTTCCCGCGGGAGCGACGTCGAAGCTGAACGTGCCGGGGAGCACCGTGAAGTAGCCGCTGCCGGCCGTGAACGGAACATCGGTGAGAAACGCACCGCCTCCGTTGAAGTAGACGTCGACGTTGGGGGCGTCGGGCGAGAGGTGCACCACCCGGACGCCGGGGAACGGGGTGGGATCGATGCGTGCCGTGTCACCGTTGGGCAGGTGGGCGATGAGGTACGGAGCCACCACGCCGTCGTTGACCGCGTAGACGTTGACGTTGATGCCGCCGCCGAGGTCGGGGACGACATACAAAAGGTCTGGTGCGGCGTCGTTGTTGACGTCGAGCCCGATGCGGAGCTCCCCGTTGGGCACGTCGATGGTCTGCGTCGTTCCGAACCCAAGGTCTTCCACGACGGCGAGCTGGGAGCCCAGGTCGTAGAGGTCGACTTCGGGGACGCCGGCGGCGGTATGCGAGATCTGCAGTCGCGTCTCGCCTGCATCGATGTCCGCTTCATCGTCGACGAGCGCGAGCGCCGTGATGTTGTCGACGAAGTCGTAGGCGACCGCGGAGTAGCGCATGTCCTCGTCCAGCTGCAGGTCCGCAACCGTCAGGACGCTGTCGTCGATCGAGGTCCCCGTGGGCGCGACGTCGAAGGTGTAGGTGTCCGGCGGCAGCTCGATGTACGCGGTCCCCAGCTCGAACGCGAGGTCCACGATGGCCGGAGTTCCGTCGCCGTTGACATAGACGTCGACGTTGGGCGCGTCGGGGGACAGGTGCAGGACGCGAATCTCTGCGACCGCTTCGGGTTCTCCTGTCGTGCCGTCGGTGTCGTCCGTGTCCGGCCCGGTGGTGGTGTCGTCGGAGTCGTCGGTGGTGGTGTCGTCGGAGTCCGTACCGGTGGTTGCATCGGCGGAGTCGTCCGTCGTTTCGCTCCCCGTTGTGGTCATCGGGTCCGTCGTCGGAGGCGTCGTCGTCGGTGGCATCGTCGTCGGCACGTCGCCGGTGCTCGTCGAAGCATCGTCGTCGGTGTCGACGCCGACCACATCGTCAGCGCACGCGGTCAGCGATAGCGCCACCAGGGCGGGAATCAGGTGAAGGGGGGTTCTAAAGCTCAGCATTGGACCCAGCGCTCCATGAAGCCTGGAGTCAGGATTGTCAAAGTTTTGTACAATCTTTGCCCAGATCAGGCCGAATCGCCGAAGACCGCGGCGTAGGCGCCGTCATGGCAGGCTGGGGGCTGGCGGACGACAGCGGGGCCCAGAGACATCGGTCAGTTCGGCTCGGGTTCGGATTCTCCCGTCCACGGCTTCTTGATAGAGGACGCCGCGGCGTGGTGCGGGATGTGCGTCGTCGACGACGCTGTACCGCTCGGTGATAGCGTCCGACGATAATCCTGTCGCTGCGGCGCCTGCCAGTGCGGTAGGCGCTCTGCTCCATGGGCCTGCTCTCGCCAACTCCGACGCCGTACGATCCCCTCGAGTGGGACCGGCTCCCGCTGCCGCAGAAGCTCCAGTGGGTCTGCCGGGCTTGGGTCGTTCAGGGCTACGGAACGCCGGCGGTGATCTACGGCGCGTACGGTCTGAAGGTCGCGGCGTACGTCGGCGGATGGTTCTTCTTTTGCAGCCTCTCCCCATCCCTGGGCGGGCCTTGGGACGTGGGGCAGTGGTGGTCGCACTCGGTTGCGTTCGAGAAGGCCATCCTGTGGAGCCTATTGTTTGAAGTGATGGGGTTCGGCTGCGGCAGTGGTCCGCTGACCGGCCGCTACCTCCCGCCGGTCGGAGGGCTGCTGTACTGGCTCCGGCCCGGCACAACGAAGCTTCCTCCATGGCCCGAGCTGCCCGGCGCAGGTGGGCACCGCCGGACCTATCTGGACGTGGTGGCCTACGCGGTGCTGTTGGGGATCACGGTGCGCGCGCTGACGCTGCCGCAGGCTGCGATGCTCGACTGGGTCGCGGTCTTGGCGGTGCTGCTGGTGTTGGGTCTGCGCGATCGGACGATCGTTCTCGCGGCTCGCGTAG
>CAYGTG010000451.1:0-6738 GCA_964352485.1 uncultured Nannocystaceae bacterium
AGGCCGGATCGGTCGCGGTGCGGGGCGACGTGGGCTCGCCCGAAGTCCGGTGCTGAGCCAGAGCCTCAAGCCGGGGGCCGAGCGCCAGCCCCTCGCCTCCTCGATCTACTGCAAGCTCGCGACGCAGCGAACGAGACCGGCAGGGAGGGCGGCGTCGCGCTGGCGGATGGTGGCGTCGTCGAAGTCCACGAGCCAACCCAGGCCACCGCCGGGGGTCGTGATCGACCAGTAGCCGCCGCATTCGCCCTGCAGGTTCGGGTTCCAGTAGCATCCGAACATGGCCGGACCTTCGCCCGGGGCGTCGATGCAGCCGTCACAGGCATCGTCGCGGCAGTCCGCGCTCGCGCAGTCGTCGGTCAGTCCGCACGCACCACGGCTCGCGGTGTCGGGACAGCCGCGAAGGAGTGAGCGGAGCTCGTCGACGCTCGGCAGGCGCCAGCCGCCGGATCCCAGGAGGGTGAGGGCGTCGCAATACGCGAGCGCTTCGGCGACGTTGGGGTTTCCGCCCTGCGGAACCAGCTCCCACGCCAGCCCCGTCGCGTCGTCGATGAAACACTCCTCGTACTCGCCCGCGTCGTTGCAGCACGGATCTCCGGGGTTGCACCCGATCGTTGGCCCCGTAGTCTCGGACCCCGTGGAGTCCGGATCGCCCGTCGTTGGAACGGCGGTGGTGCTTGACGTCGCTTCGGTCGTACCCGAAGAGGCGCTCACGGTCTCGGCACCGGTCGAGGTTGTGGCCTCGGTGGAGGTCGACCCCGCAGCCGACGAGGTCGCGTCGCCGGACGCGTCGTCCCCAGGGCAGCCGCACAGGGTCGCGGCGAGGCAGAGCGACAAGGGGCCTCGAAGGGCTCGATCAAGCGACGTAGCGCGGATGCTCATCGGAGAAGCCCGTATAACACGGGGACCTCGGCGCGCGCTCCACTGCACGTTGCGGCGGGGGTCGCATCAGCCTTTGAGCGTCGCCACGCATCCCAGGGTCGGTAAGTGCTTCCAGCTCCGGCACCCCAATAGGGCGTTTCGAGCCGCACAGGCGGTCTGAAATCAGCACCTCCCGAGCCGTGCGCCCGAGGACGGATCAGCCGGCGTCGCCCAAAAAGCGCGCAGGCATCGGCCGTTCCTCGATCCGCCCCTCGACCCGCGAGACCTCCCACGCCGAAGCACCCGCCCGCGAGCTGACGACTTCCGCCACATGGCCATCCTCATAGCGAATGGCTACGTCGACATCTGCAGCGACGCCGGCTTGCAACTCGCCCGCCGCGACCAGGCGGCGGTAGGTCGGGCGCCGCTGGGAGTCCGCGTCGTAGTGCGGGCAATGACTCCCACGCAGCAGGCCGAGGCCCTCGTTCAGCGCGTCGAGCCCACCGAACGAGTCGGTCACGCCGCCCTCGAACCACGCGAGCGCGCCCGCGCACAGCCCCGCGAGCACAACGCCTCGCTCGGCGGCGCGCACCAGAATCTCATCCAAGCCGTGTGCACGCCACACCGCGAGCATGCTGGCGGTGTTTCCACCCCAGACCAGGATGATGTCTTGGTCGAAGACGAAACGCTCAAGGTCGCCGACGCTTCGGTTGAACAAGTCGAGATGCGCGGGCTCGCATGCGTACTGGCCAAAGGCCTTAGAGAAGCGTTCGTTGTACTGCGGAGCGTCGCCTTTGCCGGTCGCCAACAAACAGATCTTCGGACGCCCCTTGTCTGCCTGGGCGAGCATGTAGCGGTGCATCAAGGGATCGTGCGGGTCGAGGAAACCTCCTCCACCGATGGCGATGATGCGGGACATGCGGCGAGCGTCTCACAGCGGGAGCGCGGCCCGATCACGCTTTAACGCCCCAACGTCACTGAAGCCCGGGAACATCACACCACGTAGAGCGTTCCTCAATCGATGCCCTCCATCGTAGGCACGGCAGCGATCGCATCTTTACCGGTGCTCCACGCCGACGATGTCTCACAGGTTCGATTTCCGAGGCCGAGCAACGCTCCTTCCGTAGCCTACGACATCCGCACCGAAATCTCCGCGAGACGCACCCGAGTCAACGAAGAGCTTCTCCAGATGGAGCCGGCTCCGCCGCGCGTCCCTACCTGGGAGGTGCCGTCGCTCGAGCCAGAGAGTTTCGAGAGAATGCGACGACAGCTCAGAGGTGTCACGGTCGACCCAGACTCTGCCGACCCCGAGGTCGCCGACCTCCTCTTCCGCGTCGCAAACGCCTACGCGAGACACAGCGTCTACTACGCGATCTTGGCCGAGTACGCTCGCCCGGTGAGCGAACGTCGCTTTGACGTCCGAAGGTACCCGATCGAACGGTGGTTGACCTACGAGTCGAGCAAGTAGCAGTGTGCTTCGGTCACGTTTCCGCCCAAGGGTGTGACGACCTTGGGGCGGCAGATAGGCCCCAGAAGCAGAGCTCCCGGAGCTGCGGGTGTTCAGGTGGTCGGCAGACGTTTCGGGTAAGTCGCGCCGCGAGGTGCCCGTTCTTGCGCGGTACAGAACCGGCCCATGCGCAAGTCTGCGACTCCCTCGATCCTACCGCCACTCTCGATACTCCGTCCCGCACTGCAAAAACCCCTGTGCCAGATCGGAGCGCACATGCAGTGCCGACGAAGAGCGCTTCACAATCCGAACGTAGTCCCCGATGCACTCCGACGCCGCAATCTCAGCGTTGAGCGCCCGGTAGTTCTTATGCGGCAAGAAAATCGCCTCGGGACGCTCGGCCGCACACCGGGTCTGGAACGAACGCCCGCCCATCGCGACATCTCGCGATAGCAAACCCGCCTGGTCGATGACCCGCATGCGGTAGAGCACCAGCCCCGGGACGCCCATCTCGGAGTGGTAGACGGTGCTTCCCGCGGGCAAACACCTGGCGACGTCAAACACGCCGCGGGTCGTGGTGACCTCGCGGTTGTGGCGGAAGATGACATCGGTATCCGAGCGGAGTTCGGTGTCCTGCATCGGGATCCAAGCGACGGTTCCCACGAGCAGATACCCAACCACCGCAAGCCCGCGCCCAGGCCAGGCGAGCGCAACGGTCCAGCCCACGACCACCATCGCGTAGACCGGCCACGGTAAGACGGTGAGGAAAAAACCATCGCCGTTGGGCATCCAGCCGCGCGCATATGCAACCGCGGCAGCTCCTGCCCAGACCAGGACGAACAGGCCCCACCGACGCAGCTCCACCCGCTCCGAAGGCCACACCCGCGCCGACGCCAGACACAGGGGGATCAGCGCCGGAACGTAGAACCGGGCCCGATAGCCCATGATCTCGTGGGTGCTCACCACGTGGTACGCCACGAAGGCCAACGCACCGAGCGTGAGGGCGAGGGTGGCATCGCGTCGCTTCCACACCCGCGCTCGCACCAGGAGCCAGAGCATCGGCGCCACTGTGAACGCGAACACCAGCAGGTGCGGCACCTTCTCCGCCCATCGGCGGCTCGCAATGTGCGGACCGTAGGTGTGAAGGGCCATCGTCTTCATGTGGAACGACAGCGGGAGCGCGGTGCCGTAGACCGCCCACAACGCGGCCCAAACCAGCGCCATCGAGACGCCGAGCATCATCGAGTACCGCACGACGCCGCGCCCGCTCCACCGCCGCTGAAGCAGCGCGAAGACGGCCACGATGACCGCCGCATCCGGCCGGGCGAGGTAGACCAGCACCGTCGCGACCGCCGACAACCCATCCGCTCGCGGCTTGGGGTCTCGCGAGGTCCGTAGCTCAAGCACCAGCGCCGCAGCCAGGACCGCCAGCGCCAGCGCCGTCTCCATGTTGGACCGGACGACCGAGGTCACCAGCGCGTTGCCGAGCGTCAGCAACACCAGCGGACCTCGGGCGACCCGCAGCAAGATCCCCGCGGTCAGCACCAGCAGCACGCCGTCGAGCACCCGGACGGCCGCGACGAAGTGTGTCTTGGTCAGCAGGACGACCCCCGTCGTCAGCACTTGAAACAGCTGACTCGTGCTGCCGTGGACCGCACCGTCCTCGAGGTTCCAGGCATAGACCCCGTTCTCGACCGCATGCAGCGCGAAGCGCTTGAAGAAGTAGCTGTCGTCGTATGCAGAGTTGCCCAGCTCTCGGACAACCACGTACGCGACGAGGATTGCGAAGCCGGCGAGGGGCACCCACCGGGAGGACTCGTCTCCGCGCGCCACGGCAGCATGATGCACACGAGTACGGGCGAGCCTGCAAGCAGACTCGCCCGGGAGCGTCCATGGCCCGGACAGGGCCTGGCGGGAATGCTACTTGGCGGTCTGAATCGCCGCGCGAGCCAGCTCGGTGTTGAGCACCGCGATGGCGTCGAGGCTGATCTCCTTGGGGCACGACGCTTCGCATTCCCCATGGTTGGTGCAACCGCCGAATCCCTCGGTGTCCATCGTGTCGACCATCCGCAGCACGCGGTCGGCTCGCTCGACCTGTCCTTGGGGGACTTTCGAGAGGTGCGAGACCTTGGCGCCGACGAACAACATCGCCGAAGCGTTGGGGCACGCGGCCACGCAAGCACCGCACCCAATGCACGCCGCGTAGTCGAATGCATCATCGGCGTCCGCCTTGCCGATCGCGACCGCGTTGGCGTCGGGCGCTGAGCCCGTGCGAACGCTGATGTACCCGCCAGCCTGCTGGATCCGATCGAAGGCACCCCGGTCCACAACCAGGTCGCGCAGCACCGGAAACGCCTTGGCACGGAACGGCTCCACCGTGATCTCGTCCCCGTCCTTGTAGCTGCGCATATGCAGCTGACAGGTTGTGGTGGCCTTGTTGGGGCCGTGCGGTAAGCCGTCGATCACCATCGAACACATCCCGCAGATCCCCTCTCGACAGTCGTGATCGAACGCGATCGGACCCTCGGGGAACTTGCTCGGGTTCTTGAGGATCTGTTCGTTGAGCACGTCGAACATCTCGAGAAACGACATGTGCTCGGTCACCTCGACCTCATACGACTTGAGGCCGCCCCCATCTTTGGGGCCGGTCTGTCGCCAAACGTTGAGTTTGATCTTCATGGGATGACTTCCTCGTTGGGTTCGGGTCGCGTCACTTGTAGCTACGCGTGCTGAGCTTGACGTACTCGAACTTCATGGGTTCTTTGTGCAGCTTGGGCAGCTCGCCCTCGCCCTGATACTCCCAGACGGCCGCGTGGGCGTACTCGTCGTCGTGACGAACAGCCTCGCCTTCTGCGGTCTGGTGCTCTTCACGGAAGTGGCCTCCGCAGGACTCATCCCGCTCGAGGGCGTCCCGCACCATCATCTCGGCGTACTCCATGAAGTCGGCGACGCGACCGGCATACTCGAGCCAGGGGTTGAGCTCGTCCGCGTTTCCGGGGACGGTGGCTTCTTTCCAGAAGCGCTCTCGCAGCGCGGGGATGAGCTCGAGCGCCTTGTTCAGGCCCTCAGCCGTCCGTGCCATCCCGCAGTAGTCCCACATGATCTTGCCCAGCTCGCGGTGGAACTGCCCCACCGGTGTCGTTCCCGACAGCGCCAGGAGCTTTTGGGTCTTGGTTCGAACCTCGGACTCTGCGGCTTCGAACGCCGGGTGGCTCTCGGTGACGGGGCCTGCGTGCTCCGTCGCGAGATAGTTGCCGATCGTGTACGGGATGACGAAGTAGCCATCGGCCAGACCCTGCATCAGCGCGCTGGCGCCGAGCCGGTTGGCACCGTGGTCGGAGAAGTTGGCTTCCCCCAGCACGTGCAGCCCCGGCAGGTTGCTCATCAGGTTGTAGTCCACCCATAGACCGCCCATCGTGTAGTGGACGGCCGGGTAGATGCGCATGGGCGTCTCGTAGGGAGACTCGCCGGTGATGCGCTCGTACATCTCGAACAAGTTGCCGTAGCGGTCGGCGATCGCGTCACGACCGTCGCGCTTGATCGCGTCTGCGAAGTCTAAATAGACCGCGTTGCGCTGGCCGTCGACCTCGTGCTGAGCGACTCCGTAGCCCTCGTCGCACACCTTCTTGGCGGCCCGGGACGCGACGTCGCGCGGGACCAGGTTGCCGAAGCTGGGATACCGCTCCTCGAGGTAGTAGTTACGCTCTTCCTCGGGGATGTCCTTGGGACGGTCCGTTACCCGGGCCTTGTCGCGAGGCACCCAGACCCGCCCGTCGTTTCGCAACGACTCGGACATCAAGGTGAGCTTGGACTGAAATCCACCGCTGACCGGGATGCACGTGGGGTGAATCTGCGTGAAGCAGGGGTTGGCGAAGCCAGCGCCGCGCTTGTAGGCCCGAAACGCCGCGGTGACGTTGGAGTTCTTGGCGTTCGTCGACAGGTAGAAGACGTTGCCGTAGCCGCCCGAAGCCAGCACCACCGCGTCGGCCGCCCATCGCTTGATGTCCCCCGAGACGAGGTCGCGGGTGATGATGCCGCGCGCGTGACCGTCGACCAACACCAGGTCGAGCATCTCGGTGCGCGTGTGCATCTTGACCTTGCCCTCGTCGATCATCCGGTTGAGACCGGAGTAGGCACCAAGCAGCAGCTGCTGTCCGGTTTGGCCGCGGGCGTAGAAGGTTCGAGAGACCTGCGCTCCACCGAACGAACGGTTGGCGAGCAAGCCGCCATACTCGCGCGCGAACGGCACGCCCTGTGCGACGCACTGGTCGATGATGTTCACCGACACTTGAGCGAGGCGGTAGACGTTCGACTCACGGGAGCGGAAGTCGCCGCCTTTGACCGTGTCGTAGAACAGCCGATACACGCTGTCGCCATCGTTTTGGTAATTCTTCGCAGCGTTGATTCCGCCCTGCGCGGCGATCGAGTGGGCC
>CAYGTG010000452.1:0-6733 GCA_964352485.1 uncultured Nannocystaceae bacterium
CCTCCGGCTTGCCTTCCGTGTCGTGGAGCGCCGGAGTGGAGAACAACAGAACCCCGTCGTTGACGCCACTGACCGTCAGGTTCGTGCTGCTCTCCATCAACGTCGCGCCGATGACGAACACCCCCAGCGTCGCGGCCCCGTACAGCTGACCGATCACGATGATGGAAATCGGAACGAGCAACTTTCCGATCATCCCCAACAGATTGACGAACGCGCCCTTGGCGACCGTCCTCGACTCCGTCTGGGAGTCTGCGCTCTTGGATTCCATCGAAGGGGTTTCGGAGGTGTCCGCCCGCGTTCACCGAGTGGCGCCGCGGCGGGCCGCGTGCTCCTCGATCACCTCTGTGTAGTGGTCCTCGAGCACATCAATCCGCTTGTCGATATCGTACTCCCGCTCCATCTTCGCCCGCGCCGCAGCACCAAGCTTGGCGCGCAGCTCGGGCTGCCTCAGAAGCGCTTCGAGACGCTCGGCGATCTCAGCGGGGTTCCGCTCGGCCACCAGATAGCCAGTCTCGCCATCTTCGATGATCTCCGGAATGCCTCCGTGCCAGGTCCCGATCACGGGCATGAAGCGCGCACCGGCTTCCTTGGCCACCAAGATGCCGGACTCGCGGTCTCCGTTCGCCGCGACCACGCTTGGGCACATCAAGATGTCCATGGAGAGCATGGTCTGCAGGACGTCTTCATGAGAGAGCACGCCCAGGAACTTCACCCGGTCCGCGATGCCATGCTTCGCGATGATCGCGTCGTACGCCGGACGCAGCTCCCCGTCACCGGCGACATGCAGCGTCGCGTCCACGCCGTTGGCCAAGACCCGAGCGAACGCTTCGATCGCATATTCGAAGCCCTTCTTCTCGACGAAGCGGCCGACCAAGAACACGTTGTTGCCCGACCGGCCCTGCGGGGCGCGTTCGAGCGGAGGGATCTCGACTCCGAGCCGCCACACGCGGACCCGCTGTGGGGGAGCGCCCAGCGCGATCAGCTGGTCGCGCAGCTCGTTCGACGCGGCGAGAAAACGGCTCACGCGTCGCAGCATCAACTTGGACAGCCCCCAGTAGCGCCAAAACTTGGGTTCGAAGCGCCGGGGCGTCGAGAGCAACGGAACATCGTATCCGTGGAAGGTGACCACCAGCGGCAGCCCCGTGCTCAAGTGGTACGGGAGCGCGTAGATGCTCCCAGGACCAAAATGAGCGTGGAGCACCTTGAAGTCTCCCCGATGGATACGTCGCAGGAAGCTTGGCGAGATCAAGGTGCCGCCGTAGAGCATCCACTCGGCCCATCCGCGCTTGGACGCGTAGGGCTTCAGGGCGTGGACCCGCGGAAAATCGAAGACGTCTGCGTTCTCCCGGTTGCGGGCGAACACCTCGACCTCGTAGCCTCGGTGCCGGCTCACCTCATCGTAGATGAACGTCTGCGAGTAGCCGCCGAAGTTGGTCGCAAACAGCGCGACCTTGGGCTTTGAAGTCGTCTGCGGTGGGGGTGACGATGATTCCGTCATACGGTGCTCACGCCGTGGCCGACACGCTATCGTGAATCGCGAAGCCGACTGACCCGAGGAGAGGAGAAACTTGTGAAGATTTGTTTCTGGAGCACGAGTTTTCAAGCCGACAACCAGGCCCTAGCGACTTACCTCACTGGACTTCCGGAGATGGAGGTCTGGGTCGCGATGGACGACCCCGCCCGCTACGCATCCGAACCCGTAAACGCGCTGCTGCCCCTGCGCGGGCGCCTGCTCGACCGACGCGAAAAAGCGACGCTCACGGAGGTGAAAGCGTGGCGCCCCGATGTCCTCATCGTCGACAACCATCTCCCCGGCGAAGCGCTGGCGCAACGGATCTTCGTGCTGTGGCACGGGTTTGGCTGGCGCGTGGACGACCTCGGCACGATGCGCAAGCAGCTGCGCAGGCTGGTCGGCGATGTCACCGTGCCCAACCCCCGGTTCGGCTGGCAAGCGTTTGGCCCCTGGGACAAGACCTACCGCATCGAGCACAGCCAGCTCGACCCCGCGAACGTGCATGCGCTCGGCTCCGCGTATGCGGACGTCCTGCGCGAGGGCTCCGAGGTTCGCAGCCGCTTTCGCCGCGAAGACGTCGCCTCGCACTACGGCTTTGACGTCCAGCGCCCCACCGTCCTGCTGGGCCTGTCGTGGCATCACGGCGGCGCCCTGGGACATTGGGGCGATGACGCGGTGCTTCACGAGCGACTCGTGCAACACGTGGGTTCTGCCGGGGGCAACGTGCTCATTCGGATGCATGACCGCCACCGGTACGCCAGCGAAGACGTGGCGCGGATGGAAGCGCTCGCCGCCAAGCACCCGCACGTCGGGTTGAAGTTCAAGAGCGAGAGCCCCGATTCCCTCGTCGACGTCTTGCTCAGCGACGTGATGATCTCGAACTACTCCTCGTTCCTCAACGCGTTCTATTACACGGGCCGGCCCAGCATCCACATCGATCCCATGGCTGGCATCACGGGAACGCATGTGTTCCGCGAGATGAAGCGCGGAAAGCTCCGCGTCAAGAAGGTGTCGGATCCGCTGGCGACGTGGAAGCTGTCACCCGACGACATCGGCGGCCTGCGAGCGCAGTCGTTCGACGAACTCCTGTCGCGCATCGACACGGCGATGGCTGATCCTGCGTGTTGCAAGGAGCTATCAGCGGGCTTCATCGCGCGCCATGTGTCCCAGGAAAACGGAGCCACGCGGCAGCGCATCGCCGAGCACCTTCGTCAGTGGGTTGGTCTCGATTCGCCCGCTGGATGACGCCGGCTGCATGAGGTCCGCCGCTACGGGTTCCTCTCCGTCTCGGCGAACCCCGCCGCACCGCGCAGGAGCGCGCACGCGATCCGGTCCAAGACCGGTCGCAAGATCAAGCCGCTCAGGGGGAGGATCGGTCGAAACCGGATACACCAGGTGACGCGGGTGCCTTCGGGGGTTTTGACGACGCTGACTTCGCCTCGATGGTCCCGGATGGGCGCACCCCGCAACAGGACATAGGCGTAACGATGCGGAGCGTCCCACTCGACCACCTCCTCGACGACGGTCGGACCGAGCGCCTTCACGTGGCGAATGGCGCCAAGACCGTTGCGCTCGCCTGATCCCGGTGGGTCGAGCGTGACCGTCTTGACCGCCGGAAACCATCGCGGCATGGACTCGTGGTCCGTGAGCACGTCCCACATTCGCTGCACGGAGGCCGAGGTGGTGATGCTCTGCTCGACGACGATCACCGCTGCACTCTGCGTATCGGGACCAAAACCGTCAAACACAGTCGGGTTCCGCTTGCGCGCGGTGCACCTGCGCGTCAGTCTCAGCGCCTCCTGCCATGGTCACCGCCACGCTCTACCAGTTCGCGCTTTGCCCCTTCTGCAACAAGGTGCGTGCCGGGCTGCAGCTCAAGGGGATTGCCTTCGACGAGGTCGAGGTGAGCCCTCGCTCGAAGGTCGAGTTGCCCCCCCTGCCCGACGATGCCCCCCGCAAGGTTCCGGTGCTCCAGGTGGGCGATGACGTGGTCTGGGACTCCACCCGCATTCTCGCGTTCCTCGACGAGGCCTATCCGGACACGGTGCGCTTTACCCCAGCGGACGCCGCCCAACGCGCCAAAGCTGAGGCGCTCGAGGCTTGGGTGGATGACACCTTCATCGAGTCGCTCCCGCCGGTCTTGTACGGCACGTGGCGCGAAGCAGCGCAGGCGTCCAAGATCATCGCCAAGCACAGCCGCTTCGGCGCGACGGAGGGCGTCATGGTCAAGTTCGGTGGTCCGCTCATCATGCATGCGGTCGCGAAACGTATCCTCAAGCGAAACGACCGTACCGACGCGCACGGATGGGTCAGCGAGAACCTCGACCACTTCGAAGCCGAGCTGGGCGAGCAAGCGTTCGTTTGCGGCGACACGCTCAGCGTCGCCGATGTCGCGATGCATGGGGCTTTGACCTGCATCCAACCGTTTCCGATCTTCGAGAGCGTGCGCGGCCGCCAGCGGTTGTTCGTGTGGTTCGAACGCGTCGAGGCGATGAAGAAGGCGGCATGGACCCGCGGGCCGGCCCGGGGCACCAGGGCATCTTGATGGCGCTCATGGACAAGTCACTCGGTTCGATGCATCGTGCCCCCTGCGTTTCGGTCCTGTGGAGGACCGTGGCGGATGCATGTCATGTCTCTCGCGATCCGGGCACTGAAGCAGCGAATGAGGGGATGGCTCGTGGGTCACGCCCCGCAGGCCTACTGGAGCTACCGCCACTGGCGTCGCGGCGATGAAGAGCGGGAGATGTGCCTGTTGCCCTTGCTTTGCGACCGGGAGCGCATTGCAGTCGATGTGGGAGCCAACTACGGCATGTACTCCTCGAGGCTGGTCGCGCTCTCTCGCAGCTGTGTCGCGTTCGAGCCGATTCCCGCGTTCGCAAAGATGCTGCAAAACGGGTTCGGAGAGCGACTGACCGTCCATCCTGTGGCGCTGTCCGACACCCACGGAGGCGAGGTCGAGCTCCGCCTTCCGCGTCTGTTCACCGGCTACGCAACCATCGAACAGAACAACTCTCTGCAGACCCGCGACCAAGACTCCATCGACCTGGTTCGGGTCCCCAAGGCGACGCTCGACAGCTTCGAGCTGCAGGAGGTCGGCTTCGTGAAGATCGACGTCGAAGGTCACGAAGAGGCCGTCCTGCTGGGGTCCCGGGAGACCCTGAAACGGTGCAATCCCTGTGTCCTGATCGAGGTCGAGGAGCGCCACAACGCGGGCAGCGTCCAGAGGGTGTTGGACGTGGTTCGAGAGCTGGACTACGCGGCGTACGTCATCTTCGATGGCAAGCTGCGCTCGCTCCCCGAGTTCGACCTGGTCGAGAACCAGACGACCGAGTCGCCGGAGGTCTACGCACGCAACGTCATCTGCGTCCCGCAGAGCAGCAGTGAGACCCTCAGGGAACAGATGGACGCGGCTGTGCGTGCCTCGGCCGTTCCGTCCTGAGCGCCCAAGACCGGTGGGTGGCGAGACTCCACAGCGCCCCACCCACCGCGCAAGTCCCGCCTCCTGCTCGCTTGCATCCCCACGCTCAGCGCGTACGATGAGGCGATGTTTCCGCTGAGCACGACGACGATGACGACGACGACTTTCGACACGGCCTAGGCCGGGGTGGTCGCGCTCGTTCGCTCGCAAGACCCCCGGCACCCCGGGGGTTTTTTCGTATCTGCCTCCTTTTCTCGCTGCACCCTTTCCCCACTGCGCTCAACCGCCTACGTTCCGCATCAGGACGCCCGCCATGGACATCTCCATCAACCTTCCCGACGGCAGCAGCCGGTCCGTTCCCGAAGGCAGCTCCGTCTTCGACCTCGCCAAGGCAATCTCGCCTCACCTCGCCAAAGCCGCGGTCACCGGCGTAGTCAACGAGCGCGAGGTCGACGTCCGCCATCTTCTCCACGATGGCGACCAGGTCCGCATCCTCACCAACAAGGACCCCGAGGCGCTCCACACCCTGCGCCACTCGGCCGCACACCTGATGGCCGCCGCGATCCTCGAAGAGGTGCCCGGCGCTCAGCTGACCATCGGCCCGGTCACCGACGACGGCTTCTACTACGACATCCATCTGCCCGAAGGTGTGTCGATGGGAGAGGGCGACTTCCCTCGCATCGAAAAGAAGATGGCGCACCTCGCCAAGCAGAGCACCCCGTTCGAGCGCAGCGTGGCACCGTCCAAGGACAGCGACGTCTTTCGCGAGTACGTCGCGATCGATGGCGGGTCCAACAAGTTCAAGGCCGAGCTCATCGAAGGCCTCGAGGAGCACGGTGCGTTCTCGGACGCCGAGGATGCACCCGAGGTGAGCTTCTACAAGATGGGCAAGTTCATCGATTTGTGCAGAGGCCCCCACGTGCCCAGCACCAAGTGGCTCAAGCACACCAAGCTCATGAAGCTCGCGGGCGCCTACTGGCGCGGCGATGCGGCCAACGAGCAGCTGCTGCGGGTCTACGGCACCGCGTTCTTCTCCAAGGACGACCTCGCGCAGCACCTGCACATGCTCGAAGAGGCCAAGAAGCGCGACCACCGAGTCCTCGGTGAACAGCTCGACCTGTTCCACTTCCAAGAGGATGCGCCGGGCTTCCCGTTCCTGCACCCCAAGGGCACCAGCGTCTACAACGGTCTGATGGACTTCATGCGGGCGCAGCTGCACTCGCGCAACTACAAAGAGGTCCGCACGCCGCTCATCCTCTCCGAGTCCGCGTGGCACACCTCGGGCCACTACGACAACTACTTGGAGAACATGTTCTTCACCAAGCGGAAGCGTCGGGACAAGGACGAGGCCTCCACGATCATCGACAACGCCGAAGAGGATCGGCCGATGGCGGTCAAGCCGATGAACTGCCCGGGCCACTTGATGATCTACAAGCACCGCATGCACAGCCACCACGAGCTGCCGCTGCGGATCGCCGAGATGGGTTTGGTGCATCGCCGCGAAGCCTCGGGCGTGCGGCACGGCATGTTCCGGGTGCAGGCGTTTGTCCAAGACGACGCTCACCACTTCTGCACCCCGGACCAGATCGAGGGCGAGATCCAGCTGCTGATCAAGTTCTTCTTCGAGGTCTACGGTGCCTTCGATCTCACCGACGTTCGGCTCGAGCTCTCGACCCGTCCGGAGAAGTCCATCGGCTCCGAGGAGATGTGGGCGAAGGCCGAGGGCGCGCTGAAGAACGCCCTCGACGCGGGCGGCCGCGAGTACCAGGTCAACGAGGGCGACGGCGCCTTCTACGGCCCCA
>CAYGTG010000453.1:0-6732 GCA_964352485.1 uncultured Nannocystaceae bacterium
CCTCCCGCCTTGCCACAAGCGTCCAGTGACGCACCTTGCGAGTCGTTTCAAACTGGTCGTCGCTCTAGGACGGGCCACAGCCGCTATAGTAAAGCGTCGTGCGAATCCAACGATGCGCGGTCCTGATCGCCGCGACTTGTGGAGTTGCCGGGTGTACCCAAAGCTCCAGGGGTCCAGCAGCGGTGTCATCGCCGAAGCTGTCGCCGGCGACGGTCCAGGCCTGGAGTGACTACGTGTCACTGCGGTGCACGGAGCAGCCGGACTGTTCGGACTGCACCGAACCGCAGGACGTGGAGACGTTCGCGATGCCGCAGTTGGCCGGCTCCGACGAGACCGTCCGCTGGCTGGCCTCGAAGGTCCCCGAGATCCTCGAGGCGCCGTATCAACCCGACGCGGCGGCCCACTGGAGGCTGTTCGACAGCTTGGGAGACGACCGGAGCGCCTTGCTCCGCGAGATACGGCAGATCGGGTCTCATCGGTTCCTGAGCTGGCTCGAACGGCGAGGCTGGACGCATGCCGCGTGGGATCGCCTCGCGGAGCTTGACGACGCCAAGACCATCCCTGTCCTGCGCGCGGCACTCGAGGACGAGAGGGATTGGACCGGGCAGATGGCCGCCGCGGAGGCGCTTGGTCGCTTTGGGGTTGCGGCGCGAGAGGCCGAGCCGCAACTGCACCGGCTCTCCCTGGAGCATTGGTCCTCCTGGGTTCGGACGCACAGCGACCATGCCCGAGCGCGCGTGCTCGGCGACACGACCGCGACGAAGCCCACCGAACCGGGTGCATCTGCATGGGACCCTCGGCGTCCCGTCGCGTTCCTCGGCGTGTCGAGCTCCGGCGGCACCGACCACGCGACGGAGCGGAAGTACGAGCCATGGTCGGTGGTTCTGGGTCGCCAGCGGATCGAGTTCGAGTCGGACCCATCGCACAGAGCCGAGGTACCTGCTGCGCTCCACGATCTGAAGCTGGAGTCGCACTTCCCCACGCTGGCCGGGATCCAAGGCTGGCGCCGAGACCTCACGGTCGCGCAGAAGATCGCAGATGGATGGCTGTTGGGAACGGACGCCGGGGAGTTTGGTGGCGACGCGTGGTGGGTAGAGGCAGACGGCACGCCTCATCACTTGGTCCACGCCAACGTGATCGACGCGGTGGAGTTGGGCGGTCGTCTCCATCTGCTGACGGGCCTCGGCCACATGGGCGTCCCAGACGGAGCGCTGCTGCGCGTCGAACAGACCTCCGGGGGCGTCGGGGTTGCGCACGGCGTCGTGCTCCCCGGACCGCCCCACGAACACCATGTCGAGGGGCCCCGTCTCTATGTCGCTACGTGGGTCGGCGTCGCCGTGGTGGGCGAGGACTACGACTTTCAGGTGTTGCCCTACGCGACGCGTCGCGATCCTCCGTCCGCGGTCTCGCCCCAGCAACTCGACACGCTCGCGCGGTTGTCTCAAGCACACCGGGTTGGGCTGCAGACCTGCCTCGAACCCCTCAGAGGCCGAACCGCCGGCTGTTCGGAGCGACCGGTTCCTCCTGGCGTCGGACTCTGGCTCGACGTCGACGACGCTGGAACGGTCACCACCACGCCGTTGGAGCCCGAGGAGGACGCGTATGGGCGACCGAAGTCACCAGAGGTCGCGGCGTGCCTGGCCACGCTCGTCGAGTCCTGGTCCATCGAGCCGACGACGGATGGCTGGACGAGCGTCGGCTACGTGTTCGAACTCGAGGGGACTTGAGGTGCCGCATGCCCTATGGTCGGCGCCGCGCATGGTCTTGTTCCGATTCTCGTGCCTTCTTCTTTGCTTGTGCTGTGCGCTCGGATTCGGGGCGCCGGTGGCCCACGCCTCAGCGCCAGTCTCGGACAGCACGACGCGCATCTCGCTGGTCACGATGGGTCGTGGCGACCACCTCTTCACCCGGGGCGGACACGCGGCGCTGTGGGTCGAGTGGACGGAGGCCGGCCAGCGGGAGGAGCTGGTCTACAACTTTGGCGATGCTGACTGGGACGATCCGACGCTCGCGTGGGATTTTCTCATGGGGGCGCTGACCTTTCGTCTCGAGGCGCCCGGCGATCTGATGACGGTCGCGGAGGATTACGGCGTTCGCCAAAACCGAGACGTCTACACCCAGGCACTCGCCCTGAGCCACGCTCAAGCCGAGTCCGTTCGAGTCCGGCTCGAGGCGCTCAACACCGATGCCAACCGAGACTACCCCCACGACTACGTGGGCTCGATCTGCACCACCAAGGCGCGAGACATCATCGATGACGTGCTCGGAGGTGTCATCCACGAGCAACTCCGATCAACAAGCGACGGGATGACCATCCGTGAGCACCAACGTCGGGCGTTCAACGGCAAGCCCCTCGCCGGTCTTGGTGCGGACCTGCTGCTCGGCCTAGAGAACGACCTCATTCTCAGCCGCTACGATGCGCTCTTCCTTCCCGAGCGGATGCGGGTGTACCTGCAAGACGTGCAGGTCGACAGCCCCTCGGGTCTGGTGCCGCTCGCGGCCGCACCCGTTCAGATCGCGGGTCGTCAACAAGACACTCTCGGCGATGGCTCGACCGGGGGCAGCTGGTACTTCGCCCTTCCCTTGATCGGGTGGCTCGCCTGGAGTGCCCGAAGGCTCGGCGCGCGCCTGACCCTCGATGGCCTCGCGTCGTGGGCTCTGTGGCCGTCGATGCTCTTTACCGTCCTTGGCTGCGCGCTTTGGGGCCTGCAGCTGCTCAGTCACGAAAGCGGCTTCCAGAACAATCCCCTGGCCCTCGCGTTTGTGCCGATGGATTGTGTCCTACCGCTCGCCTGCGCTCGTCTGAAGCGCGGCCACAAGTCCTGGCTCACCGTGGTGCTGGTCTACGTCGTCGTTCGGGGTGCGATGGCCACGGGCGTACTCGTCATCAACGCGACCATGGCCGGCGCGGCTCCGCTTGCGCTCCCGTTGTTGGCCCTCGTCTTCTTCGGACTCTTCGCCAAGCTGGCGCGTCGAGCTCAAGAGACTGCATGAATTGTACTGCCGCGCGCTCCTGCCCGACGAGGTTCAGCAAAACTCTGACGCCGGGCTGTCGCGACAGGCTGCTAGCGCCCGCGCTTGGGCGAGCTGCGCTTGGGTGCGGAGCGGGACGGAGCGCTGCGCTTAGGTGCGGATCGAGTCGGCGCACTGCGCTTGGGTGCGGAGCGAGTCGGCGCACTGCGCTTGGGTGCGGAGCGCCTGGGCGCGCTGCGGGCGGGTGCGCTGCGCCGGGGCGCCGAGCGGGTCGGGGTGGACCGTGACGGCTGCGAGCGCGTGGGTGTCGAGCGAGTCGGTGTGGTGCGCTTGGGCGCGTTGGAGTACGACGAGCCCCACGAAGGCTTGGGCTGCGAACGCGTAGGTTGCGACCGCGTAGGTTGCGGCGAGGTTCGACGCGGTGAGGTTGTGGACTTGGTGTTGGTCCGAGTCGCGGGCGATGGGTTGGTCCGCGTGCCAAACGCCGGGGCTGGAATCGCTCGCCGGGGCGCGTTGGCGGCCGAGATCGTGCCGACCGTGGAGGGGCTGCGTCTCACCGCGGGGCTGGTTCGTGTTGCGCGCGGATCGACGACCGTGATGCGCTGGCCACCGGCCGTGGTGTAGCCATTGGTTCGCGTGGGCGTGCGGGACGGGTTGGCCCGAACGCGATCCGTGCCGGCAACCGCAGGCGCGGGATTGCGACGCGATGGAGCGTCGCTGGCAAAGCGCGACGGGGGATTGGTGCGGGTGGGATTGCCGTCCGTACCGGACGGATTGGTGCGACGTGGCGTGCCGATGGGGTTGCCGTTGTGCACGGGCCCCGTGGAGTTGCCGGGCACCGGCGGTGCCGAGGTTCCCGCGTGCCGAGACGGCTTGGGGTCGCGTCCCGGTCGGCGATTGTTCTGGTGGTCGTTGTGATGGTGGTGGCTGGCATGAACCACCGACAGGCCGTAGGCGTGATAGCCGTACATGCCAACGCCGCCCCAGTACCAGCCAGGACCGTAGTAGCCGACGCCCCACGCGTAGGGGGCCCAGGGGTAGTAGCCGTTCCAGTAGGTGACCAGCGGCGCAGGGGGTCCGAGGTAGTAACACCAGCCCCAGCCATCGACCCAGTACACGAAATCGCCGTGCACGTTGTAGTAGGTGCGGCCGGCCCAAGCGACTTCGGGGAAGGTCTGAATCTCGTCGGGATAGGTGTGGACGTACTCGACGACGACGACCTGTTCACCGTTGCTCAGCTCGTCGTAGCCCAGGGCCTCGGGGTACTCAGCCGGGGCGTCGTCGTAGCGAACGCTCCGCTCGATGTAGACGTCCTGCCGCGGAGATGGCTCGGCGAGGACCACTCTGGGTGCCCCCCC
Source organism: uncultured Nannocystaceae bacterium (assembly GCA_964352485.1). GTDB lineage: Bacteria > Myxococcota_A > Polyangia > Nannocystales > Nannocystaceae > CAJXVA01. The sequence continues at coordinate 4,332 of CAYGTG010000453.1, forward strand.
GTAAACCGTTCCGGGTGCGTTCACGACCGGGGCTTGCTGTTTCTTGCCGCAACCTGTTGCAGAGAGCGCGAGTCCCAGAAGCGCGACGCCAACGGGCGCGCGCAAGCCACCAATCTTGAAAAGCCGCACGATTCTAAGTGTGTCGGGGAACATGGTCATCAGCAAGTAGACCTCCGGGCCGCTCGTGTCGGCGCCCAAAACGCGAGGGTGTCGGACAAGATGTCAATCGCGCCCTGGCGCCTGCCTACGAGACGCTGCAACAGCTCGCCGCATTCGAAGGCCAGCTGGGCAGAGTGTTTGACCTCACCTCACGCACCGCCGTACGGTGTTCGCGTCGATGGCGGAGTCCGCGGTTCCAGTCCTGAACTTTTTGCACGGCACCTACTCGGGTCGGGAGTTTCCCCTCGAAGGAGGGGGTGCAATTGCTGGGCGAAGCTCGGAAGCCGACCTCGTGTTGGCCGACGATGCCGTCAGCCGAAAGCACGTTCGGTTCTTCTCCAAGCGAGGGCGCACCTGGCTTCGTGACCTCGGCTCTCGAAACGGGACCCACGTCAACGGGAAGGCCGTCGAGCTGCATTGCCTGCGCGAGGGCGATCGGCTGCTCGTGGGCTCCAACTTGATCGCCGTCGAGTTCAAGGCGCTGGCCGACGTGTCCGAGGCTCGCGCAGGAGAGGCCCCCAAGCGGCGCGGCGGTGCCGATGCAGGCGCGGGGCACTCGATGGCCGGCAGCATCGAGGAGATCCCCTTGATGGATGTCCTCCAGTGGCTCGCCACTAGCCGCAAGAGCGGAGCACTCAAGGTGCACGATGTCGATGGCGGCCGAACCGGCGTCATGAACCTCAAAGCGGGACTCGTGTTCGATGCCATCATCGAGGGAAATCCCCGCCTGCATCCGGAGAAGGCCCTGTTGCGCATGCTGATGTGGCAGAAGGGCAGCTTCGAGCTCGAGAACACCGACGAGGAAGCCGCAGAGCCCCAGGCCCGCCTCAACATGTCGCTGGAGCACGTGCTGATGGAAGCCGCGCGCCAGCAGGACGAGATGGCGGCGCTCGACAAGAAGTTCAACCTGCCCAAGGCGCGCGATCGCGTTGCGCTGGTGCGGAAGTCTCCGGTGCGGTGGAGCACGCTGAGCGACGAACAGATGGACCTCGTTCAGGACATCATCGAGCTTGGCGGCTGGAAGAACGTCCTCGACACCCGCGAGACCGACGACCTCTCGCTGCACAAGCAGCTCGCCGGGTTGAAAAAAGTCGGCGCCGTCGAGTGGTAGCGGGACGGGGAACCCTGGGCGTGCGATTCACGGTTCTTCGGAGCGGGGAGTCGTGCCCGGTCTGAGCCCGTGCGGGTGGAGGATGTCCCTGGGGGACGGGAGCCTCGGGCGGCCTGGGCCGACGCGTGTCCACAGGAGGTCGAGCGCTTGGCGTGGTTGGGGCCGAGCAAGTTGCGGGGGGGACGGGTCGATCAGACGCAGTCGGGCCCATCCGTCAAATCGGAAACCAGTTTCCGATTTGGGGCGGCCGAGGTCTTTCCCTCGTGCCACCCTGATGCCGTGGCCAGTCCCCGTACCGCTCCAGCCCGTCGCCTCGCCAGCATCACCACAAGCCCGACTACGGGTTGGGAGTCGGACTCCCGCGTGGTCACCCTCACCCAGCAGATCAACGCCCTCCAGCGTGAGGCGGCCGAGCGGGTCGTCCAGGCTGTCGTAGAGATGGGTGGGCGCATCGCCGAAGTTCGCGCCCGCCTGCCGCACGGCCAATGGCAGCGCTGGGTCGACGAAGCGGTTCCGTTCACCGCGCGGACCATGACCAACTACATGGCGCTGGCGGCCTGGGCCGATGCGCGCCCCCAGGAGGTCGAGGGCCTGGCGTGGTTGGGACCGGGCAAGCTGTATCTGTTGGCCGGGCTGCCGCTGGCGTCGCGGCGGCGATTGACCTCGTCGCGCCCGGTGGTGTTTGCAGACGGGCGCAGGAAGACGGTCGGGTTGATGACGGTGGCGGAGTTGGCCGAGGCGGTCGGCGCGGAGCGAGGGTTGGCGATCGCCGAGGCTCGGCCGCCGATTGGGCGCGTGCTTGGGAAGATGCGCCACCGGATCGCGGGGCTGGAGGCGATCGTGGCGGAGCTGGGTCGGAGGCGGGAGGAGGTCGAGGAGGAGGAGGCGTTGGAGATGAGGAATGAGCTCGTCGAGCTGGTGGAAGCGCTCGATGGCGCGTTCGGGCTGTGAGGGTGCCTCAGGCGGTGGAGCGCTTGGCCGGACCCCAAGCTGAACCCACCCCCGCACCCATCTCCGGCGGCTCGCGGCAGCCGGCCCCCCAGCTCTGTCGCAAACAACCCTGCACAGGCCCAAGAAGCGCGATTGTGTGCGACGGCCGCCTGCAGCGGCTCGCGTCTTGAGCCTGCGAAT
>CAYGTG010000454.1:0-4252 GCA_964352485.1 uncultured Nannocystaceae bacterium
TTGACCACTTTGGCCACGCGGTTGATGTAGACGACTCGGTCAACGAGGTCGCCAAGGGAATCGATATCGACTGCCATGAGAGGAACTCCTTCTTAGAACTCGAGCCCGGCTTCACGAGCTGCAGCCGCAAGCGCGCTGACTCGGCCGTGATAGGCGTAACCGTTGCGGTCGAACACGACCTGTTTGATGCCTTTGTCGAGGCACGCCGAGGCGATCGCGGCGCCGACAGACTTCGCCTTGCCGGTCTTGTCCAGCTCGTCGCCGGCGACCTTGAGGTCGGAGGCGGCGGCCAGCGAAGACGCAGTCGCGTCGTCGATGACCTGAGCGTAGATGTGCTTGTTGCTGCGGAAGACCGTCAAGCGCGGACGGTCGGCGGTACCGGTCACCTTCTTGCGGATTCGCTTCTTGCGACGAAGGCGGGTTTTTTGACGTTGATTGGCCATGTTCGAACTCTTCCCCCACGAATGGAGCGTGCGGCCGGGCTTTGGTACCGGCCGCGGAAGAAGCGGGCGCTACTTCTTACCGCGCTTACCCTCTTTACGGATGATGTGCTCGCCGAGGTATTTGACCCCTTTGCCCTTGTAGGGCTCTGGTGGGCGGTAGCTCCGAATGTCGGCGGCTGCCTTGCCTACGGCGATTTTGTCCGGCCCGGACACGGTGACCTTGCCGTCTTTTGCGACCTCGGCCTTCACGCCCTCGGGCAAGACGTAGCTGATCGGGTGGGAGAAACCGAGCGTGAGGTCGAGGGACTTGCCCTTGGCCGCAGCACGGTAACCGACACCGTTGATCTCGAGCGTCTTGGACCAACCCTCATGAACACCATGGACGATATTCGCCGTGCGAGCACGTGCCGTGCCGTGCAGCGAGCGGTCCAGACGGTTGTTGGTGGGCCGCTCGAACGTGAGCGTGTCGTCCTCAACCTTGAACGAAATGCGATGGTGCACCTCGAAGCTGAGTTCCCCCTGTGGGCCCTTGGCCGAGATGACCTGACCTTGGGTCTTGATCGTCACGCCGCTGGGGATGGCGATAGGTGCATTTCCAATACGAGACATGGTTCGTTCTCCCTTTGGTTGGCTACCAGACGCTACAGATGAGCTCGCCGCCGACGCCGGCTTTACGCGCGGCTCGGTCGGTCATCATGCCCTGCGACGTGCTGATGATCATGATTCCCAGGCCGTTGCGGACCTTGGGGATATCGGTGCTCTTGGCGTAGCGACGCTGGCCGGGACGGCTGACGCGCTTGAGACCTTCGATTGCGGCCTGTTCACCTTGCCACTTGAGATCAATGTGAATCTTGCCCTGCGGGCCCTCTTCACGAAAATCACAGCCGGCGATGAAGCCCTCACGCACGAGAATCTCGGCGATGCGGTGCTTGGCCTTGGACGCGGGAAGCTCGAGCTCTTTGTGGCCCGCCGAAATCGCATTGCGAATACGGGTCAGGAGGTCGGCGATGGGATCGGTCATGGACATGATCGGTTCCTTTCGGCTTTCGTGGTGCGGATCAGTTCGCCCGGAAGGGCATGCCGAGTTGAGCCAGCAGCGCACGACCTTCGTCGTCGGTCTTGGCGGATGTGTGGATGCAGATGTTCATCCCTGGAACCTTGTCGAGGCGCTCGATGTCGATTTCCGTGAAGATGAGCAGCTCGCGAACGCCGAGCGTGTAGTTGCCCCGGCCATCAAAGGCACGCCGGCTCACGCCACGAAAGTCGCGGGTTCGAGGGAGAGCGACCGTCAATAGACGGCCGAGGAACTCCCACATGTTGTGGCGGCGAAGCGTCAGCATGCAGCCGATCTTCATGCCCTCGCGAAGCTTGAAGCCCGCGATGGACTTCTTTGCCCGCGTGACGACGGGCCGCTGACCGCCGATGAGACCAAGTCCCTCAAACGCCTGCTCGAGAAGCTTCGGTGTCTTGAGCGACTCGCCCATCCCGATGTTGAGCGTGACCTTGGTGAGGCGAGGGATTTCCAGCGGGTTCTTGTAGGAGAACTCCTCGATGAGGGCTTCGCGAACGGGCCCCTCGTACTTCTGCTGGAGGTCGGACTTGTATCCGTCGGGCCGAGCGCCAGGCTCGTCCATGACAGCGCGGAACTTGTACGGAAAACCGCGCTCCGCTTTCTTCTTTTGGGTAGGGTCGGACATTGGAAAGCCCTCTAGGTGTCGATCTGCTCGCCCGACTTGACGGCGACCCGGACGCGCTTGCCATCGGCGAGCGTGTTGATGCGGACCCGGGTGGGACCGCCCGTCTGGGGATCAGCCATCATGACGTTGGAAACGTGAATGGGGGCCTCTTTGCGGACGCGGCCACCCTGGGGGTTAGTTTGGCTGGGCTTGATGTGCTTGGTGATGATGTTCACCCCAGCGACCAGCACCTTGTCAGCGGAAGGGTAGACAGCGAGCACTTCGCCCTTGCTCCCCTTGTTCTTGCCCGCGGTGACGACGACGTTGTCGCCCTTCTTGATGCGTTCCATTAGAGGACCTCCGGCGCGAGGCTGATGATCTTGAGGAACTGCTTGGCCCGCAGCTCGCGCGCGACGGGCCCAAAGATACGCGTTCCGATGGGCTGCTTCGAGGCGTCGACCAACACGGCGCTGTTGGTGTCGAAGCGGATGACACTGCCGTCGGAGCGACGCAGTCCCTGGCGGGTGCGAACGACGACGGCCTTCATGACCGAGCCCTTCTTGACCTTCGAGTTGGGCAGCGCATCGCGGACGGAACAGACGATGATGTCGCCGACCGACGCGTAGCGGCGCTTGGAGCCGCCGAGCACCTTGATACAGAAGAGCTTGCGCGCGCCGGAGTTGTCGGCGACGTCGATGACGGATTGAACCTGGATCACAGCGCGGGCGCCCTTTCCAGCACTGACGTCAGACGCCAGCGCTTGTCGCGGGAGAGCGGTCGAGACTCGATGATTCGGACCTTGTCGCCCATCTTGGCGTCGTTGGTCTCATCGTGGGCCTTGTAGCGGACGCGCTCGTTCACGTACTTCTTGTATTTGGGGTGGCGGTAGCGACGGGTGACCTGGACAATGATGGTCTTATCCATCTTGTCCGACACCACGGTGCCCTGCATGAAGCGACGGTGGCGCTCAAGGTGGCCGGTGCCAGTCGCGTCCCCAGCTTGGGTCTTTTCGGTTTGCTCGGACATGGCTCTCTACTCCGCCTTTTCCTGGACCTGGGCTGCCGCATCGAGACCGCCATCCAGACCGATAGCTCGCTCACGCTGGATGGTGAGGACGCGGGCGATGTCTTTGGTGATCCGTTTGAACTGAGCGGTGTTGGTCACACGCTGGGTGGCCTTAGCCACGGACAGTTTGACAAGCTTGTCCCGGAGATCGGTCTCCAGCTGCAGCAGTTCCTCGGCGTTCTTGTCGCGCATTTCAGACGTTTTCACAGGTCCGACTCCCGAGCCAGGAATTTCGTTCCAACCGGCAGTTTGTGGTGGGCGCGAAGGAATGCCACCCGCGCAAGCTCCTCGGGAACGCCCGAGATTTCGTAGAGAACACGGCCAGGCTTGACCACGGCCACCCAATACTCGGCTCCGCCCTTACCTTTACCCATTCGAGTCTCGGCAGGCTTCTTGGAGATGGGCTTGTCCGGAAAGATGCGGATGAACAACTTGCCACCACGCTTCACGGTTCGGTTGATGGCAATACGTGCGGCTTCGATCTGCCGCGACGTCAACCACCCGCAGGTGGTGGCCTGGAGGCCAAAGTCGCCGAAGCTGACTTGGGTGCCGCCCTTGGCGTTGCCTCTCATACGGCCCTTTTGGACCTTGCGATACTTGACCCTGGAAGGAGAAAGCATGGTTCAGCCGCCTCGCTGTTGCGGAGTTGGGAAACGAGCGTCTTGTTGGCCCTTCTCGCGGTGGTCGAAGACCTCGCCCTTGAAGATCCAAGCTTTGACGCCAGCGGTGCCGCCCGAGGTCTTCGCGATTGCGAAGCCGTAGTCGATGTCGGCCCGAAGGGTGTGAAGGGGGATGCGGCCCTCGAGGTACCACTCGCGGCGCCCCATCTCAGAGTTGCCCAGTCGGCCGGCCGCGTTGACGCGGATGCCTTTGGCTCCGAACTTGACAGCCGTCTGGACCGCGCGCTTCAGGGCGCGGCGGAAGGCGATACGACGCTCGAGCTGCTGGGCGATGTTCTCCGCCACCAGCTGCGCGTTGACTTCCGCTTTCCGGACCTCTTGGATGTTGAGGTACACATCGGAGTCGGTCATCTTTTGGACCTCTTTTTTGAGGGCCTCGACACCGGCG
>CAYGTG010000454.1:4262-6728 GCA_964352485.1 uncultured Nannocystaceae bacterium
ATTCCGGGGCGAGCGGAGAAGATGTTGACCTTCACCTTGTTGGCGGCACGCTCGATCGTGATCTCCGAGATGCTCGCGCCGTAGAGCTTCTTCTTGAGGTAGCGCCGAAGACGGAGATCCTGGTGGAGCCACTCGCGGTAGCGAGCGTTCTCGAACCACTTCGAGTTCCAAGTCTTGACGATCTTGAGTCGGAAGCCGACTGGATGCGTTTTTTGGCCCATAACTATCCTTGTCTTTGATTCGTGGGGTCCAACGGCCTAGTTGGCCGCAGCGGCGGGGGCGATTTCCACGAATACGTGGCTGGTGAACTTCTTGACCTGGGTGGCTCGGCCGTGGGCGCGTGGGCGCCAGCGACGAAGTGCGGGACCCTGGTCGACCATGACGGTGCGAATCACGAGGGCGTCGACATCGATGTCGCCTTGGTCCTCGGCATTCGCGACGGCCGAAACGAGCAGCTTGAAGAACTCGCGCGATCCGGCTCGGTTCAGGAACCGAAGGTGGTTGATGGCCTGGGCGACGGGTTGGCCGCGGACCATGTTGGCGATGACTCGGAGCTTACGCGGTGCGATACGCACGTAGTGGAGCTTCGCGGTCGCGGCGGCGGCGGTTTGGCTGGCTTCAGTCATCGAGCTCAACCTTTCTTGCCTTTGCGGTCAGCAGCGTGACCCCGGAAGGTCCGCGTCGGTGAAAACTCGCCGAGCTTGTGACCGACCATGTTCTCCGTGATGTACACGGGAATGAACTTGTTCCCGTTGTGCACCATGATGTTGGAGCCGACGAAGTCGGGAATGATGACCGAACGGCGCGACCATGTCTTGATGGCGCGTCGACCAGTTTCTTCGGCAGCCGCCTCGACCTTGAGAGCGAGGTGGTCGTCGATGAACGGACCTTTTTTGACGGAACGTGGCATCTCTGTTTCCTCCTACTTTCGCTTACGCCGAGTGACGATGAAGACGTCGGTTCGCTTGTTGGTGCGGGTCCGACCACCTTTGGTGATCCAGCCCCACGGCGAGCGGGGGTGACCACCACCCGCGTTTCGGCCTTCGCCACCGCCCATGGGGTGGTCGACCGGGTTCATGACGGTGCCTCGCTGGTGCGGGCGCCGGCCAAGCCAACGCTTGCGACCGGCTTTGCCCACGCGCATGTTGGCGTGCTCGGGGTTCGAGAGCGTCCCGACGGTCGCGCGACAGTCCGCGTGGACCTTGCGCATCTCGCCGGAAGGCAGACGAAGGGTTGCCCAGTTGCCTTCTCGCGCCATCAGCTGCGCGGAGCCGCCAGCGGTACGGACGAGCTGTCCGCCGCGACCGATCTTGAGCTCAACGTTGTGAATGACCGTGCCCGGAGGCATCGCCCGCAGCGGCAACGAGTTGCCCGGGATGATGTCGGCCTTGGCCGAGGAGACGACCGAGTCGCCGACCCTGAGGCCGTGCGGCGCCAGGATGTACCGCTTCTCGCCATCGGCGTAGTGCAGCAGAGCGATGTACGTCGTCCGGTTGGGGTCGTACTCGATCGTTGCGATCGTCGCGGGCACGCCGAACTTGTCGCGCTTGAAGTCGATCGTTCGGTAGAGGCGCTTGTGACCACCGCCGCGGAAGCGAGAGGTGATGCGGCCGTTGTTGTTGCGGCCCTGCTTGCGGTGCCGGAAACCGACGAGCTGCTTGTGCGGCTTGTCTGCGGTGACGACTTCTTTGTCGTTCACCGACATGTTTCGGCGACCGGGGCTGGTCGGCTTGTACTTCTTGATACCCATGACCGCTTATTCCTCTCCGTAGAGATCGATGGTGTCCTCGGGGTGCAAGGTGACGATGGCCTTCTTCCACGAGGGCTTGCGGCCAGTGTTCTGACCGACCCGGCGGACGTCGCCGCGAACGACCTGCGTGCGAACGTCGGAGACGCGGACACCGAAGACCATCTCGACGGCCTTGCGGACCTCGATCTTGTTGGCCTGTTTGGCGACCTGGAAGACGTATTGGTTTTGCTCGGTCATCAGGTCGGTCGACTTTTCAGTCACGACGGGACGAACGAGAATCTGATGCGGGGTCATCGGTGCGACTCCTACTCTGCGGCCGGCTGTGCGGCCTGTTCTTCGGCTGCCTTGCCCGTGAGGCGAGCTTCGACTTTGCGAAGGCTCGTCTCGCTGATGAGCAGCTTGGGGTGGTTGAGGATGTCGTAGACGTTGAGGCCCGCGTCGGCGAGGAAGTCGGCGTCCGCAAGGTTGCGGGCGCTCATCTTCAGCCAACTGTTGCCAGCGTCGTCTACCAGGAGCGCCTTACCAGCCTCGAGCTTGCCGAGAGCGGCGTTGAGCTCTTTGGTGTTGGCTTTCTTGTCGCCTTGCCCCTTGAACTCCTTGATGACGACCAGGTTCCCGGCCGCGACACGAAGGGAGAGCACAGACTTCAGCGCGCCGGCGATGGCCTTCCGGTTGACCCGGATCGTGTGGTTGGTCGCGTTGCGGGGACCATGCAC
>CAYGTG010000455.1:0-6719 GCA_964352485.1 uncultured Nannocystaceae bacterium
CGCTGCGAACGGCCCGATCAAACCGTCGAGCAGGATATCGAGCGTGGACACGCGAAGCCGGCCGCGAAGGCGAGCGTCGCGACCGAGCAACTGCCGCTCCACCACCTGCACCTCGTTCTCCACCCGCTCCGCCGCATCGCTGACCTCCAGGCCCGCCGGGGTCGGGACGAAGCCGTCGGACGTGCGCTCGAAGAGCTGGACGCCGAGTCGATCTTCGATGGTCTTCAGGCGGCGGCCGACGGTGGTGTGGGTGACCCCGAGGACCTTGGCCGCCCGGTTGAGCGTCCGCTCCCGGCCGATGGTCATCACGTAGCGGAGATCGTCCCAGTTCACCTGTGCACTATTGCACGAGCCAGACACGAAAATGGATATGGAAACATCACGAACGCACGCTTACCTTGAGAATATGAAGGCGTACGTTCAAACGAGCTATGGAGGCCCAGAGGCGCTCGAGCTGCGAGAGCTGGAGGATCCGACGCCGAAAGCCGACGAAGTCCGGGTGCGGGTGTTCGCGACGTCGGTCAACAAGGGCGACTGGTATTCGCTGACTGGGACGCCGCTGGTCGCCCGGTTCGAAGGCGGGTTGTGGGGCCCCAGACCCAACTTCGTGCCGGGTCATGACGTTGCCGGCGTCGTCGAACGCGTTGGGGCGGATGTAAAGGGACTCTCGGTCGGTGACGCCGTCTACGGCGAGGTGCTGGGTGCCTTCGGCGAGCTGGTCTGTGCGCGCGAACGAGATCTCGCACCCATGCCGAAGAACCTCGACTTCGAGGGCGCCGCCACCTTGCCCGTCGCGGGGCTGACCGCGCTGCAGGGCATCGCGGAGAGCGGCGGCTTGCGCCCGGGACAGCGGGTACTCATCAACGGGGCCTCGGGCGGAGTCGGAACGTTGGCCGTGCAGATCGCAAGAGCTCTCGGCGGGGAGGTCACTGGGGTGTGCAGCACCGCCAACGTCGAGAGGGCCCGAACCCTGGGCGCCGACCACGTGGTCGACTACACCCGCGAAGACTTCACGGACACCGAGCAGCGCTACGACGTCATCTTCGACCTCGCCGGAAGCAAGCCGTTTCGCCGCGTCCGTCGGCTGCTCACGCCAACCGGAGTCCTCGTCTCGTCTTCGAGCAACCTTGGGTATCTGTTCCAAACGGCGGTCGCGTCGTTGTTCACCCGGCGCGTCGAGGTGTTGATGACCCAGCGCGGCGGGGACCAGCTTCGGCGCCTCACCGAGCTCGTCGAGTCGGGCAAGGTGCAACCGGTGATTCAGGAGCGCTTCACGTTCGAACACCTGCCCGAGGCCCTTTCCCAGCACGGGCGTGGACACGCGCGCGGCAAGTCCGTCGTGGCGGTGGCGGCGGCCTGCGGCGCTCGTGTCTCGTCGAGGCCGGCTGCGGCTACGTGTTCTCAGACAACTTCCAGTGGGGCTGCGAGCCCGGCGCCCCAGTGACGACTCCCGAGGGGGTTGCTTTCTCCCGCCACGACGATGGCCTACTGTTCGGCGGTGCTGGCCCCGCTTGCCATCCTCTTGCTCGCCGCGCCAGAGCCAGCGGAGTCGCCGCTCGAAGGGATGAGCCTGAGCTTCGCGTTCGAGCCTCGAATCGGGAGCTACGCTGCCCTCGATGAGAAGCTTCGCGGGTACGACTTCACGCCCGTTCGGTCGCCGTACCTCACGGCGTTTGGGTTGCGTGGGCGGACGTGGCTGCCCAGTGGCTTTCTCCTCGAGCTCACCATGACGTACGGGATCGGAGTCGCCGATCCCCATGGGAACGCGGGGATTCCGACCGTGACGACCCTGATCGACTCGGGCGTGGGCGCCGGCTATATGGCGCCGTTTGGGCTGTTTGCGACGATGGGCGTCGGATTCGGCGTGATGACGCAGTCGATCGCCTCGACGTCCGAAGGCGGAGCGTTGCTCTACCGGGCGCCGTTCCTCCATCCGCGAGTCGGCTACGCGTTGATGCGGTCGGCCTGGTTCGGTGCCGTCACCGCTGGGTTCGTGTTGCATGCGCCGGTCGGCTCGCCACACCAACAACCACTGTGGGAAGAGCCATTCTCACGCCCAACGATCCACGCCTTCACGCTGGGCATCGAATCGGGGTTCGGGTGGTCACGGTGAGGTGGGGTTGGGCGGTGCTGGCCGGCATGTTGGTGTCGTGCAGCGAGCCGTGTCGCGACGCACCGGAAGGCAATCTCGGTGAGCCGACCGCGTGGGAGCGTGAGTTTGTCGCTGGCGGCGGCCTTCCCGAGTCGCCCGCCGCCGAGTTCCTGCCCGCGGAGGACGGACTTCAGCTCGCCTATCGGGACTGGACGCCCACGGATTGGGACGGGACCGGGTCGATGGTCCTGCTGTTGCACGGATCGTCGGCGTACGGCGAACTCTATGCCGCCCTTGGCGAGGAGATGGCGGCGCAGGGCGTGCTGCTCCGCATCGTCGACCTGCGCGGGCATGGACTGTCGAGCTGTGTGACGCCCTCGGAGTGCGGCACCCGGAGCCCCCGTGTCTACGAGGACGACGGCGCCTACTGGCCGGGCCGACCCGGCGACGCCTTGGATCAGTTCCAGCATGCTCGGGATGTGGCCCTGCACCTCGAAGACATGCGCGAGACGTGGCCGGCTGCTCGCCGGTTGCTCATGGGTCACAGTTCGGGAGGCGGGCTGGTGTCTCGTGTGGTCGAGAGCGGCGGAGCGGCAAGTCTCGACGGCGTCATCCTGCTGGCGCCGTTCAACCACGCCGACCAACCGCAAAACGAGCTCCTGTCGTGGGACTGCGGCCGCGGCGTGGGCACGGCCTACGCGCAAGTCGATCTTGGGGCGCTCGGTGATGCCATGCGCAACAACCCGCACCGGTACGTCTTGGACCTGGTCAAGAACGAGGAGTACCGCACACCACTCGACACGCAGCGGTACACGGCCACGACGATGTTGGGTCTGTCTGTCCTCGATGCCGATCGGTTCCATGCGGCGTTTCGCGGACCGACCCTTTGGGTCGCGGGCGAAGAGGACGCGTTGTTGGATGTAGATGCGTCGCGCGACGAGTTCGAACGAATGCCAGGTGGCACGGCGTTCGTGACCGTGTCGGATACGAGCCACGTTGGGGTGAGCTGGTCGAGCGGTGTCGCCCGGGTTTGCGCTGAGTTTGCAAAGGACCCGGGCCGTATCGACAGCGGAACGATCGATCCTTGACGACGCTACAACTGGCGAGCCCCGATAGCTGCGTGGGCCCTGCCAGCGGGATGTCGGGCCGACAGCTCCGGCGCCCGCAGAGCCGCTTAGCTCCGGCCAGCGTCCGAGACTTGACCTCCCTACCGCCTCGATGGTGCCCCCCTACGTGCACGGCTGGACGCAGAACTTCGGCGGCGAGCTACAGCGCCGGGACGGTCACCGTCACCTCGACGCAGTCCTCGAGCCGTCCGTCGACCACCACGTCCATGCAGGCTTCGCCGGGCGCGATGCCAACGATGACAAACTCTTCATCGTCGGGTCGGGGGTAGACCTCGAACACAGCCTTGTTGGACGAGAAGAGCTCGAGTTCTCCGTTGCCTGGATAGCCCTCGCTCGTGTTGCTTTGGAGCGTGGCCTCTACGACGACGGCCGTGCCGGTCGGCAGCTCGACGCGGTTGCCTCGAACGGTTGCCGGTGCGGGTGGGTTGCTCTTCGTGGTGAGCGAGATCGTGTCGTAGGAGGGCTGGCATGCGACGCCGATCATGGCGATTGCGGTCCAGACGAGGATTTGCGCTGGGGATTTCATGCTCCGGTGCTCCCGTCGGTGTCGGTGTCGGTACCCGAGTCGGTGTCGGTACCCGCGTCTGTGTCGGAACCCGCGTCGGTGTCTGTGGTCGCCGGCCCATCGAGCGTGACCTCCACCGTCACTTCTTGGCGGAACCCGCCCGCCTCGATGACCAGCGTCGTGACGCCTTCGGAGATGGCTTCGATCGTCACGTCGAAGTCCTCATCGATCGTCGCGACGTCGGCGATGCCTGGGTCGGTGCTCGACCAGGCATAGTCCAGCGACCCCGCCAACGTGGAACGAAGCCGGTCCTGCGGAACCGCGCAGACCGTGATCGACTCGCCCAGCGCAAGCGCGATCGTGTCGAGGTCCTGGCTGTCCATCGTCTGCACGGAGATGCGCTCGATGTTGGCGGCGAGGATGTGCTGCAGGTCGATGACTTCGCTGTCGTTGGAGACCGCCAGGAACACCTGGTAGCCGGCCTGTTCGACGCTGAACGTTCCGAGTTCAGCCCTGACCAGGGTCTGGTTGGGCGCCTCGATGCGAAGGCCCACACCATCACTGAAGATCGTGTCGTTGGGGTCGAAATCCAAGCCGAAGCGGCCGCCAACCGCGATCCGCTCGGGGAACGTCTCGGCGATACTCCCGTTCGCGCACAGGGGGTCCGAGTCGCCCACGCACACGTAGAGGAAGTCGCCGGCTCCAAGTTCACCGGGGCGCGAGGGTCGATCGTCGTCGTTTCCACCGACGACGCAGCCGGGTCCCACCAGCGTCGCGAGGGCTACAGCAAGGGCAAGGTTCAATCTCATGGTCAAGGTCTCCAAGGTCGGAGGAATACGCCTCCGATGATGGGTGACCGGGACCGGCTCCGTTCCGTGAGCGGGGACGCAGAAAAACACGCGGGCGTGAAAACGCCCCGTCCCCAGCCGCACGCGCGCGGTGGAAACAGGGCGTCCGCGGCCTCGAGGGATGAGGCCGCGCGGAGCGTCGCTCTAGGGAGTGACGTCCGTGATCGTCAGGGTGTAGGTGTCGCCACCACCGAGGGTGGCGTTCGACCAGTGACCGCCGATGATGAAGTAGGTCGTCCCGGCGCTCAGGGTGGCGGTGACCGTCTCGGGGTTGCCGTTGTCGGCGCCGCCGACACAGCTGTTGTCCACGTCACCGCAGTCCGTCACGACGTAGACGGTGGAGTCCCAGGTGGTGTCGAAGACGATCTCGTACTCGCCGTCGGCGGCCGGGGTGAACGAGTAGACGACGTCTTCCGCGCCGCCGTTCCAGCCACCGGTCTCACCGGGGCAAGAGCCGCTGGAGTAGCCGTAGTGGTTGAAGAAGTCGTCGGTGTTGTTGGTGTCGGTGTACGGAAGCGCTCCGACGACAAAGGGGTCGCCGCAGGTGTCGCCCATCGGCGGAGGCGCACAGGTGCCGTCGTCACAGACTTCGGCGTCGCCGCAGCCGCAGGTCCCACCACAGCCGTTGTCGTTGTCGCAGGTGACGCCGTCGCAGACGGGAATGCAGGCTTCGCTGACGTTGAGGGTGAATGCACCGCCGTTTCCGGGGGTCACGTTTGAGAAGTGCCCGCCGATGATGAAGTAGGTCTCCCCTGCGGTGAGCTCGGTGACCAGGGTCTCGGGGTTGCCGTTGTCCGCACCCGCGACGCAGGAGTTGTCGATGTCGGCGCAGTCGGTGACCGCGTAGACGGTGGAGTCGTAGGTTGTGTCGAACTCGATGGTGTAGATGCCCGTCGTGTCCGGCGTGATCTGGTACACGACGTCTTCGGCTCCGGCGTTCCAGCCACCGGTCTCACCTGGGCAAGACCCGGAGCTGTATCCGTAGTCGTTGCTGAAGTTCAGCGTGTCGTCAGTGTTCGTGTACGGCAGCGCGGTTTCATCGATGAGGATCGGGTTGCCGCAGGTGTCGCCCACAGGAGCCAGATCACAGGAGGCGGTGTCGAAGGTGCAGTCGACAGCACACGCGAGGTCTCCGCCAAGGAAGCCTTCGAAGTCGTCACAGGTCACGCCGGCCAGGTCGATGCCGTCGCAGTCCTCGCCGTCTTCGAGGATGCCGTTGCCGCATCCTGGAGCGATGCACGCGGTGGTGTCGAAGGTGCAGTCATCCGCACATGCGACGTCCCCTGCGATGAAGTCGCCGGCGTCCACACAGGTCGCGTTCTTGAGGTCGTCGCCATCACATGGCTCGCCGTAGTGCGCAGTGCCATCGCCACAGGTGACCGGGTCGTCCTCGGAGAGCGTGAGCTCGAGGCACCACTGGTCCAGCGTGCCGTCGTCTGCCGTCGAGAAGTCGTCCCACGCGGCGAGCGTCCAATCGCCGGCGGGGCTGATGCCGATGAGGCGGCTCAACGGGGTCGCGGGAGCGATCGGGCCAGCGAAGGCAGGGTCACCGCACGCAGGGGCGATCCCGGTCTCGTCGTCGAAGTTTGCATCGACGTTGGGAGCACCGGGGAACACGTCGCAGGAGCCTCCGTTCATGAGGACGCTGCCCTCCTCGGGGTCGGGGGAGATCAACAAAGCGACGATGTCACCAGACCAAGGGTGCGTCGCCTGGACCTGAACGTTCACGTCGGTGACGAACCCGTCCCCCACGATCGACATCACGTCCAGCGAGGGCGCGGCCGCGGTGGTGGTTCCGTCGATGGCAGTGCCAGGCATGTTGCACATCACCGCCGTGTCCACGCAGGCGCTGAGGTCCAACGTGCAGTCGTCGGCGCAGGCCACGTCCCCCAAGAGGGGGCAGGCGGCATCGCCGAGGTCGGCTCCGTCGCATTCTTCGTCGCCACCGATTACATCGTCGCCGCAGACAGCGACCTCGCCGGTCGAAGAGGAGTCGCCGCGCGTATCGGTATCGGGGTCGGTTTCACCGGTGGTGGGGTCGGTACCGGTCGAAGCGTCGACACCGGTGGTGGGGTCGGTATCGGTATCGCTGCCGGTGGTTGAATCGGTGTCGCCGGTGGTCGCGTCTGTCGTCGATGCCGTCATCG
>CAYGTG010000456.1:0-6710 GCA_964352485.1 uncultured Nannocystaceae bacterium
ACCACATCGCACGCGGCCACGTGGTGCTCAGCTGAGGGGCCCGCTAAGGGCTATTGGTCTTCGCCGGCGCGGCGGCGCGCGATCTCAGGCCGCAGCTCGATCGCCTTCTCCAGCTCGACGACTTCGTCGGCCTTGAGGTACGCCAGGCTCTTCGCGCCGCCACTGAGCACGACTTTGACGATCGGCTGCTCCCCCTCGAGCACGGCCTCGAACGCTTCGCACGTCTCGATCTGCGCCATGAGCCGACCCAGGCGCGGCGAGCTGAACTTCACCTGCTTGTGCGCACGCTTGTACCGAAAGACCTTCTTGTCTTTGAGGTCGGAGGTGGCCTCAGCGCCCAGCATCGAATCGTTCGCGGTCTTGATGCGAGCCCGAAGCGCGTTGGGAGACTGACGGAGCTCGTTGTGCTCCAGGTCGGTGACCTCCGCGGTGTGCGTGACCATCACCGGTAGCTCCTCGAGCTCGCCGTCCTTGACCTCGAACTTGCGGCATGTGACCTCCACCGACCGGCGTCCAAAGAGGGTGCCTTTGGTGGTGAACACCATCAGCGGGGACTCGACGATTCCGTGCAGATGCCTCGCGACATCGCGCACACACGCGACCTCCGCGATGCGAACCGCCAGCACGCCATCCGTGTTGGCCAGCAACACGAACTCAACCGCAGTGTCTTCGGGGTCGACCTCCTCCGGCGGAGCCTTCCCGGAATAGGTTTGTTCCCACCCCAAGTCGTCCAAGGCCTTCAAGAGGGCCTTTTCGAGCTTGGGCATCTTGAGCTGGGGCTCGTCTCGAGTTTCGATCAGGCCCGTTCCAAGGTGCAACGCCATCGCTCGGCGGAGTATCGCACAACCGGCCGAAGGGAAAAAACAGTCTGTAGGTGGATCTCGTCCCGCGTCGCCCGAAATTGCCAGGAAATGGCAACAACGCCCCCCCTGGAGGTACTCCGGAGACGATGAACAAGCTGCACAGCGATGCCCTGCTGGGCGCAGCGTGGTCCTGGGACGCCGATGAGGACGACGCATACGTCGAAGACCGGCGAGAGCAGATCCAAGACCTGCTCCGCGCTCTCCTCGACCCCCTCGACGACTGACGACGGCGGCTACAGAACCCGATACGCGAGGGCGTAGTCGACGCAGGCGTTGGCCTCGAGGCCTCCGACCCGCAGCCGGACCTCGGCGTCGTTGTTGACGCCGGAGCAGAAGAAGTTGGGCTCGACGCTGTTGGTTCCGCAACACCCCTGCAAGCCGTCCGCGGAGGTGACGTCCGTGTCGCCGCCGCAGTTAACCGAGGCGGCTCCGGCTTCACAGGCAAAGAACATGCAGACCTCGAGATCCTCCTCGGCCGTCACGATGGAGATCGTTCCATCGCTGTTCGGACAGTCCTCGCCGAGATCGACCAAATCGACCGTGTAGAAGTCGACGTCATCGACTTCGCTGCTGCCCAAGACCTCGGCCAACGCACCACAGTTGGTGCTGCCGAGTGCTTGTGCCGCGCCCTCAGTCTCGTTGGGTTCGGTGTCCTGCTGCTTCCCCTGACAGCCGGCGGGGTTGAAACAAGTCCCGTCGGTGCAGACGAGCTCGCCCTCGCAGAGATCCCCATCGCACGTACAGTTCGCGGCGCCCGGCTCACAGATATCTCCAGTGGACGACGAGCCTTCGTCGGTCGTGGAGCTTGAGGATGTGTCCGCCGAAGTGCTCGACCCTGTGCTTCCCTCGTCCGTGGTGCTGCTCGAAGAGGGGCCCGCGGTCGTAGACCCGCTCGAGGCCACGGCGGTGGTCGAAGGATCGTCGGTTGTCGACGACGCGTCCGAGGTCGAGCCGCTCGCCTCACCATCGCTGCTGCCACTCTCGCAGCCCATCAGGCCGGCGGTCGCGAGGGCCACGGAGAAGAGGCACAGCGGTGAACGGCCACGGAGGCGAAGAGGCAAAACCATGCGCGCAGAGTAGCCGGCCCGACCGCCGCCGACAATCGGTGCCATACTGCCTGGATCATGGCGGAGGACCTCCCGATTCTCGTGACTCCAGAGGGACGCGAGAAAGTGAAATGCGAGCTGGAGGCGCTGTGGAAGGTCGAGCGGCCCCAAGTCACAGCCGAGGTCGAGGCGGCCGCGGCCCTGGGCGACCGCTCCGAGAACGCGGAGTACAAGTACGGGAAGCGCAGGCTTCGTGAGATTGACCGCAGGCTGCGTTACCTCGCCAAGCGACTGGACCGCATGAAGGTGATCACACCTCACATGCAGGCGGCCAGCGCGGGCAAGGTCGGGTTCGGCGCCTGGGTCGTCCTCGAAGACGACGAAGGGGAACGCAAGTGCTACCGCATCGTCGGCCCCGACGAGTCCGACGCCGACAACGGCGCCATCAGCATGCAGTCGCCCGTGGCTCAGGCCTTGATGGGCAAGACCGTCGGCGACGAGGTGGAGGTGCGACGGCCTCGCGGGGACGCGCTGTTCACGATCGAAGACATCGTCTACGGCGCCCGACCCGACGCCTGAGTCCGGTGGACGCCTACTCCGCCGCGCTGGGCTCGGGCTCACTCGTCGGCGAGGGCTGAGAGACTGAAGCTGCCCGGCGCAGAAGCTTGCCGCGAACGCGAGCCCGAAGGCCACGGAGGTCGTCGAGAATGCTGTACAGGGTTGGAACCAGGATCAGCGTGAGCACCGTGGCAAACGCGAGGCCAAAGATCACGGCGACCGCCATCGCACCCCACATCTGAGCGCTCTGCGTGCCGGACAGGATGCGAAGGTTGCGGAAGTCGAGCGAGATGCCCAACGCCATGGGGACCAGACCAAGCACCGTCGTCGCGGCGGTGAGCATCACCGGCCGGAACCGGGCTGAGCCGGCGTCCACAAGGGCATCATAGGTCGAGTTCCCGGTGGCCTTCAGTTGCTGGACGTAGTCGAGCAGGACGATGGCGTTGTTGACCACGACGCCCGCCAGCGAGATCACCCCGAGCCCGGTCATGATCAGGCCAAAGGGGGTGCCGGTGATCATCAGTCCCCACAGCACCCCGACAAGCGACAGAACCACCGACGCCATGATGATGAGCGGCAGGTCGAAGCTGTTGAACTGGGTCACCAGCACCGCCGAGATCAGGAAAATCGCGATCACGAACGCCCGGATCAAGAACGCCTGCGCCTCCTTCTGCTCGTCCTGCGCGCCACCGAGGCGGAGCCCGTAGCCCGGCTTGGTGTCGACCGTGCCGATCTTCGCCATCACGGCATCGCGCACGTCCGTCTCGGCGAAGCCCTCGGCGATGTCGCCTTCGATGGTGACGACCAGGTCTTGGTCGATGTGATAGATGCTGCCGTTTCCGCCCGCGAGCTCGAACGAGGCGACGGTGGAGATGGGCACCGGGAAGGTGTCTGGGCTGGTGTCGAGCTTGCCGGGAATCCGCAACCCCAGGACCGACTGGAGGTCGTCGCGAAAGCGCGGGTCGAGCATCACCGTGATGTCGTACTCGTCCTCGCCATCTCGGAACGCGGATGCCTTGGTCCCTGCCACCGCGGTTCGCACGGTGTTGGCCACCGAGACCGTGCTGGTGCCCACCCGCTTGGCAGCGCCGCGATCGATGCGAAGCCGCATCTCGGGCCGCCCCACGTTGTAGTTGTCGGCCAAATCCGTGGCCCCAGGGACCTCGGAGAGCTGGCGGCGCACCGAAGCGGCCAGGGCTCCGACTTCGTGAAAATCGTCCCCGGACACTTCGACGGCAATGGGAGACCCCACGGGAGGACCCATGCGCTCCTTCTCGACCGAGATCTCGGCACCAGGAATCTTCAGGACGGCGTTTCGGATCCGCTCCACCGTCTCGGTGGTCGGCTCGAATCGAACGGTCTCTCCCGGAGCCGCGGACGCCTCGTCTGGAAGAAAGTCGAGCGTGATTCGGGCGAAGTTCGACGCCGGTTGTGCGGCCGTCATCGGATCGCCGCCACCGCTGATTCCAGTCTCCGCGACAAAGACATCCACGTTGCCCTCGGTCGCCAAGATGGCCTCGATCTTTCGAACGATGGCGTCGGTGGCCTCCAGCCCGGTTCCATCCGGGGCGCGTACGCTGATGGTGGCACGGGGTGGATCCGTCTCGGGAAAGAACTCCATCCCGTGGTTGTTCTCCGCGTAGATCGCAATCGTGCCAAAGAGCGAGAGCACCCCGGCAAACGCGGCGATGTAGCGGTGACGAATCGCCCAGCCGAGCGCACGCCGATACAGGCGCATCGAGGGTCCGTATCCGCTTTGGGCGTCTGTGCGCTTGGCTATCGACTTCGGCATCAGCCGGGCCGTGGCCGCCGGCAGAATTCCAACCGCAACCACCAGCGATGCGAGCAGCACGATGATGACGGTCTTGGGCATGTAGCCCATGAACTGGCCCATCACCCCGGTCCAAAACACGAGCGGCGCAAATGCGGCCACCGTCGTCGCTGTCGATGCGGCCACCGCGACCGCGATCTCCTTGGTCCCGTCGATCGCCGCCTGCCTCGGCGGTTTTCCCATCTCCGCGTGACGGTAGATGTTCTCGACCAAGACGATGGCGTTGTCCACGAGCATCCCCAACGCGAGGATCAGCGAGAACAAGACGATCATGTTCAGCGTCATGCCGAACGCATCGACGACCACCATCGCCAACAGCATCGAGAGCGGAATCGAAACGGCGACGAACAGGCTGCTGCGCACGCCCATGAAGATCACGAGCACCCCGACGACGAGCAGCAGCGCCGTCACGATACCGTTCTCGAGGTCGCTGACCATCGATGAGATCATCTCCGACTGGTCGCCCAGGACGCGGAACGTGACGCCCTCAGGCCACTTTTCCTGATGCTCGGCGGCGAGGGCCTTCACGGCCTCGGCGACTTCGAGGATGTTGGCTCCGCTGCGCTTGGACACCGCAAGCGACACCGCGGGCTGTCCGTTCATGCGCGCGTAGGTCTCTCGTTTCTCGAAGCCGTCGACCACCCGCGCCACGTCGCGCATGAAGACCGGGCGGTCACCCTTGCGCTTGATCGCGACGTTCTCAATCTCGGCGGGGTTTGCAAACTCACCGGGGATGCGAAGCAGGACACTGGCGCTTCCGGCGTCCACGTCGCCGCCGGGCACGTTCACGTTCTCGTCGCCGATCGCCCCAATCACATCGCCAAGCGCGAGCCCGAAGTGATTGAGTCGCACCGGGTCCACCTGCACCTGAACCTCGCGGGTTCGGCCGCCGGTGAGCTTGGCATCGAGAACGCCTCCGATCTCCTTGGCGCCCTCTTCGAGCCGCTCCCCAAGTTCCTTGAGTTCTTCCTGGTCGATCGGGCCCGCGATCGTGACGATCACGATCGGGAAGTCACTGAACGACACTTCGGTGACGGAGGTCTCCTCAACGTCTTCGGGCAGATCGGGCCGAGCTCGACCAACCCGGTCCCGCACCTTTTGGAGGGCATCGTCGATGACCACCTCCGGCTCGAACTCGAGCGTGATGAGGCTGATGCCCTCCGCCGAGTTCGAACTCATCTTCTTGAGGTCCGAAACCCCGGCCAGCTCGTCTTCGATCGGGTTGGTGACGAGCGACTCGATGTCTTGAGGGGACACGCCAACGTAGGGCGTCGTCACCATGACCACAGGAATCTCGACGTCGGGGGACGCCTCCCTAGGCAGGGTGTTGTAGGTCCACAGCCCGAAGATGAGGATGCAGACCGTCACCAAGAAGACGGTGGGTCCACGACGAACGAGTGCACCGATCATGAGCCCGAATCCGCCGTGAAGCTGGGACGTCCATTGACGCAGCAGGTCCCTTGTCGAGAGAGGATCACAGCATCGCCATCGGCCAAGGCACGCTGCCCGACGATGACGATGTTGTCCCCAACCTCCAGACCTTGCTCGATGACCACCTGGTCCCGAACGAGGGGCCCAAGTTCCAGCGTCCGCCATCGCGCGACCCCGTCTTCGACGACGAACACGCCGTTGGAGTCGCGCTGGGTGACCAAGAAGCCTTGCGGGATCAGCAGCGAGTCTTCGCGCAGGCTCTGCTCGACCTCAACCCGCGCGATCATCCCCGGAAGCAGGGCCTTGTCCTCGTTGGGGACCTCGACCTCGACGATGAACGTCCGGGTGTCGAGGTCGGCCGCGGGCAGGATGCGGGCGAGCGTGCCGTGACGGGGCTGCGCCAGGGCGTCGATGAACACCTTCACCTCGGACCCCGGATCGAGCAACCCGACGTCCCGGTCCGCCACAGAAATGGACACTTTGATCGGGTCGAGCAC
The DNA here is from genome assembly GCA_964352485.1 of uncultured Nannocystaceae bacterium. GTDB lineage: Bacteria > Myxococcota_A > Polyangia > Nannocystales > Nannocystaceae > CAJXVA01. The sequence continues at coordinate 6,227 of CAYGTG010000456.1, forward strand.
CACCAGGCGAGCGGCGGGCGCTCCGGGCCCGGCGACCTCTCCTTTTTCCAGCTCGACCGAGGCCAAGGTGCCATCGAAGGGCGCCCGAATGGTCGCGCGCGCCGCCTGAATCTGCGCGACCCGCTGCGAGGCCTGCGCGGCCACGAGCCGATCGTGCGCGGCGTCGACCTCCATGGCAGCGATGGCGGCTCCGGCCTTCTTGACCCGCGCCAGCTGACGCCGCGCGGCCTTCACCTCGGCCTCGATCTGGGCGAGCCGAGCCTGAAACAGCGAGCGGTCGATCCGGAACAAGACGTCGCCCTCCTTCACCGCCTGGCCGACCTCGACCGCCACCGACTCCACATAGCCGCCCTGCGACGAGGCCAGCCAGGCGTCGCGATGGCCCTCGACCTCCCCGGGAAGGATGAGATGAAGCGACGCCGAAGAGCGCTCGACCGTGGCGGCTTCGACCCAGGTCGCGCCGGCCGCAGGCGTCTCACGAGCC
>CAYGTG010000457.1:0-309 GCA_964352485.1 uncultured Nannocystaceae bacterium
ATCCGGAGCTGCGCCAGCGTCTGTTGCACGGTCGCAAGGGATGCGGCTGCGCGTACAACCACCGCTTGCTGCGGAGCCGCGACCTTCACCGCAACGAACAGATGCTCGCTGCCCTCGGCATCGGCACGAACGTTCATCCCCCGATCGGTCTCGGCGGCCTGCTGCACCTCCGGGTCACGCGAGGCCTGCGCCAACTGTTGCAGCTCTAAGGGCGCCAACACCGAGCTGCCGATGGGCTGCCCGTCGAGGTCGAAGATCCAGATCTCCGAGTGTGTTGCATCGGCGACGCGATCCGCCACCGCGTCGAGA
>CAYGTG010000457.1:319-6704 GCA_964352485.1 uncultured Nannocystaceae bacterium
GCAGCTACGTCGCGTTTCTCCGACCTCGCAGGGATCGCGTCGAGATCCGCACCGTCACCGTCCTGCTCCAGCAGAACCCCGGTGTTCTTCGCGTGCCGATACAGCTCCAGCTCCAGGCGCGAGCGCAGCGAAGACTCGACCGAATGCTCGACGTAGAAACCGACGGAGCCAACGACCGCAGCGATCATCAGCGCCGCCAGCAAGAAGAGCTTGCCGCGGAACCCCAGAGGCATGGCGTGCTAGGAGGTCGGAACCTCGGGGCGAAACCGGTAGCCGACGCCGCGCAGGGTCTCGACGTACTCGCTCGCGGGCCCCAGCTTCTTGCGTAGACGCCGGACATGGGTGTCGACGGTACGGGTGGTGACATCGCCGCTCATCTCCCAGACGTGGTTGAGCAGCGCCTCGCGGGTCTGCACCCGACCGCGACGCTTCACGAGCGTGGTGAGCAGGCGGAACTCCAGGGCGGTAAGCACGACCTCCTCGCCTTCGATCCAGACTCGATGGCCTTCGACGTCGATGCGAAGCACGCCGATGTTCAGCCTCTCGGTCGGCTCTTCGGTGGATCCCGATCGGCGAAGGATCGCCTTCACGCGAAGCACCAGCTCGCGCACGCTGAACGGCTTGGTGACGTAGTCGTCCGCGCCAACCTCGAAGCCCACGACGCGGTCGATGGCGTCGGTCTTCGCGGTGAGCATCAGGATTGGAATGTTGCGCGTCTTGGGGGACTGACGCAGCTGGCGACAGACCTCGGTGCCCGAGATGTCCGGGAGCATCAGGTCGAGCACGATCAGGTCCGGTCGCGGCGTATCCCCTGCGCGCTCGACGGCCTCACGGCCGAGTCCGGCCGTCACCGTTCGAAACCCCTCTCGCGAGAGGTTGAACTCTACGGTCGACCGAATATCGGCCTCGTCGTCGACGATGAGAATGGTCCCGCTCATGGGAAGTGCCACACCATAACGCCGGACCCACGCGACGGTGTGACAGGTCCGTGACACGAAGACGTTGCCGTTGTCGTGGGTCACGCCGGAGCAGGCTCACAGCTCGCAGAGGCTCTTTTGGTTGGGCGCCGAGAAAGCCGTGCTGGGCGGCGCGCCCACGGCGGAAAACCGCAAACCGCAGCGGGAGAGCACTGGCTCGCCGCTCTTCGCGTCCAGGAGCACCGCGCCGGTGTTGGCGGAGAACGCCACGTAGCGGCCGTCATCACTCCACGCGGTGTCGGAGTTGAACACCCCGGTCGCGTAGCTCCACTGAGATTCCATCGTTTTGGTGTCGTACATGGCCACGCTGACCGCACCGGAGCGATTGAGCATGACCAAGAAGCGATCTCCCTGCGGAGAAGGCAGGATCTGCTTGATATCGTTGGTCTCCATCGCTTTAGACCCCAGCGTCTTCCCGCCCTGGACGATGAACAGCTCCAGGGCTTTCCCGTTCCAGCGGACGCCGTACTGCCGCCCCTGCGGATCAACGGCGAGGGGGGGCGACTGGCCAGCCACCAAGTCGACGGCAACCGCGTCCGACTCGGCGGTGGTCATATCCGAGCGAAGCTGATCGAGCGTGAACTCCCGCGTCTTGTTGGTCGACGCCTGCATGCTCCACAAGACAACGTCGGAGGGAGGTCTCGGTCGCACGATCCCCAGCCGGGAGACGTCGCCGACGATGTAGGGGCCCACGAAACCGTCTTGGACGCTGACCTCGTAGAGCCAGGCCTCGTTGGTGTGGCGTTCGAGGACCAACACCCCTTGCACAGGGTCCAGGTGCACATTGCGAATGTTCGACATCGTGCCTGCTCGCCCGATCGTGGTTCGCGAGGGCCAGTGCCACAAGGTGACCTCGCCGGTCGAGTCGATGATGATCAGGTGGTCGTCATCGAGAAACCGAACCCGCGTCCCCGCGAAGTTGTTGTTGCCGTAGTCGATCTCGACCGGAGCGGCGGATCCGTCGATCGGCTCGATGACGACCGGACCTTGTGCATAGGCCCACGCCACGTGCGACCCGCTCGGCGACAAGCCAACGCCGCTCCCCTGGGTGGCCGAGTACCCCAAAAACCGATGCTGCCGGTCGTCCACATCGTGAACGAACAGGAACGTCCCGTAGCCCAAGATCTGGCGACCCGTGGTGCTCACCTGCGCCCGCCCCTGGTGGTTGAAGTCCTGCGGGATGGAGGTCCGTAGCCGAACCGAAGACTCTGCGGTGTCCACGAGCCGCGACGGCGTCCCCTCGTTGGAGGAGACCAGCAGCTTGCCCACGCCCGTGTAGCCCAAGTGCGGCTGTTGGTGCTGATTGAACTTGACCGGGATCTTCCGCGGCTCGGCGTCGACGTCCAGATCGAAGACCTCGATCTCCCAAAACGTCGAGCTGGCGCGCGCGAGGACGGCGACTTCACGCCCGTCCGGCGAGAAGGCCACCGTCGTGTCGGTGATGGCTGCAGTGGTCTTGACGATCTGAGGCGTTCCGGTGCGCTTCACCGTCGGCGCCTCGGCGGTCCCCCCCATCGACAGACGCTGGACCTCGGCGCGTGCGTCCGCCCCCACCCGGTCCATCGTGGTGAGCGCGAGGAGGTGCTTGCCGTTCGCGCTGGTTCGGATGGAGATCGGCTGGAACCCCTTCTCGTCAAACGTCGCGCGCTCCTCTCCCTGAGGATCGAAAATGCGAATCGAGCCGTCCTTCATCAGCGCGACGAAGTGGCCGCCGTGCTTTCCCTTTAGCGACGCAACCTGCAGGACGGGGTTGAACGGTGGGAGCGACGCAACGTCTCTCGCGTGCCCGTCGGGCGCCATCTCGACGAAGCGCGCGCCGCCGGAAGCCTCGACGGCGAACACGACGAAGCGTCCTTTGTCGGCCCGCAGAACCGCCATCGAGCGAGGGTTGGCGACCGGTACCGCCTGGGGCTCGGCCGAGCCGTCGAGCGCGGTCCACAGCCGAAGGCCACCGACGGTGTCGCGAGTGAGCGCCGCGACTCCGGTGGGGTCGATGGCGACCTGGTCGATGCTGGCCGAGTGCGCGATCCCAGGGTGCTGCGGTCCAGCGGCGGCCGATGGCGTCCCGTCGGCTGCCGTCGCTTCACTCGCCACAGTCGGCTCGGGCGTCGCCGTGTCCTTGCCTTTGGGCCTGCAACCGAGCAGGAGGCACGCTACCGCCAGCGCTGTGACGCTCGAGATTCGCATGGACCGAAGTCTATCGAGATTGCGGAGGCGCTGGGGCTCTAGAGGCTTTCCATGTACGCGACGAGGTCACCGATCTGAGACTCGTCGAGCTTGGACAGGCGGCCCATGCCGTGAACGTTGCCCTTGCCTCGAAGCAAGGACGCCAGCGTGGGTGCACTCCCGTCGTGATAGTAGGGCGCGCTGGCGGCAAGGCCAATGAGGGACGGAGTGTCGACCGCGGGCAGGTCCTCCGCAATGCCGTGGGCCTTCTGGTCCGTGAGCAGCGGGCCCTTGTGGCAGCTGGCACAGCCGGTGGCCTTGCTCTCGAACAGCGCTTGTCCACGAGCGACCGCGGCCGGCTCCTGTGCGGACGGCGTGCGCGGTGCAGGCATCGCGGCCAGGAAGGCGGTGAGGTCCTTGACCTCGGCCTTGGTGATTCCGGTGCCGCCGAGGCGGCCGACGGTGTTGCTCAGGCTTTCGGAGATCGTGGCGTCCTTGCCGTCCCACTTGAACGGGTGAGAGCCCATCACGCGACCGGACAGCAGAGGAGTCTGCAGGATGTTGCCCTGAAGGAACCAGGTGAGGCCATCGGCGCGGCCCTCTGCGTGGCAGCTCGCGCAGGCCATCGCACCATTGCTGGAGATCCGCGTGCTGTTGCCCAGGCGGAACAACTCGCGACCGCGCTGGGCAGACTGCGAGAGGTGGCTCTTGGTCAGCGGAGCACTCTGAGCATCGGCGACCTGGGATCCGTTGGCCCCCGCCATGCGATGGGTCGTGCGAGACAGAGAGCAGAAGATGACGACCTCTTCGGCCCCCGCATCGTAGGCGACGCCTTCGGGCCCACATGCGGCGGTCGAGGGAACGTGCGCTTTCCAGGCCATGTGCACGCTGGCTTGCGATACGTCCGCAACAGCAAGCACATCGTCGGACCCGTATCCGACGACGAACAGGGTGTCCGAGGCAGCATCGTAGGTTGCCGCGCGGGGCTGGTGCACATTGGTCGTTGCGAACGCGGTACCGACCCGGCCGGACTCCCCTTCGTCTGGCATGCCAAGGAACGCGAGGCGGTGTGTGATCGGGGACGCGAACGCTCCGCCTCCGCCGTATCCACCCGAGTCGCCCAGCTCCTCGGGGTTTGCCACCTGCGGAAGGCTGAGCTGGTGCGGGACGACGGCCACATCGTTGCCCGCGTAGATCGCCGCGAAGGCGTTGCGGACGAAGCCGCGACCTTGGTCGCCGGAGCGTTGGGTGGAGGGTATCCCCGGCGAGACCTGCGGCGCCGCGGGGTCGAGCGAGACGTACTCGATGCGAGGGTCTCGGTTGTTGAGCGACACCCGTCCAACAACGCCGGTGGTCAGGAAGGTGACCAAGGCTTCGTTGCCCGACGGGGAGATCGCGACCCCGCGCGGCTCGGGGCCGACGGTCATGGACCAGCGCTCGAACCCGGTGCTGAGCTCGATCGCGCTGAGGGTCTTGTCTGCGACCGCCGTGACCAGCAGCGTGCTGCGGTCTGGGCTCAGCGCGAGACCAAACGGCTCGGTCGGGGTGCGAAAGGCGTCGACCTCGACCAAACCGTCGCTGACATCGACCACCACGACGCGGTCGTGGCTCCGGTCGGCGACGTAGGCTCGCCGGGCGTCGGGGTCGATCACCAGCTGGGAGACGCCGGAGCCAATGGCAAGTGAAGCGGTGACCGTGCCGTCGGGCGTGGTCCGTACAAGCGCGCCGCTGTCGGCATCGGCCACGATCACGTCACCGCCGAGCACCGCGATGTTGCTGCCGTGCAGGCCGACCGGCTGGGAACTCGCGGGGGCAGTCCCGCTGCCAACCGGCTTTCCGGCGAGCGCGAAATCGGGCGCTGCGGACCTGCCGAACCCGTGGTCGCGGAAGTGCGGCTCCTCCATGACGGCTTGCACCGCAATCGACTTCTTGGCCACGGAGCGGGCCTCCGCAGCGTTTCCACCAGCCATGGCGAGAAGGGCGAGAGTGCTCAGGGCGGCGAGAGTTCGCGGGGTGCTCGGCATGGCGGATGTTCAGACGTCTGAGGATTCGTTTTGTTCCACACAAAGACGCCGACTCTGCAACCGGGGATACCAACCGGAAACAAGCAGACGCGTGGTGACATGGGGCCCAACGCGCCGAAGCCCGAGACGATTCCTCGCCCCGGGCTTTTTCGATCTTTGCACCACCGCGCCGCCGCGCGACCGGCATCGCGAAGTTCGCGCAGATGTTTCGTCAGGGCGTCGCGACGCTGCGCTGCGTGATGGCATGGGTCGCCACCGCAGCCGCCGCGGGTCCGCCCCACAAGATGTTGCCCCGGAAACCCACGAAGAAGGCTCCACCGGCTGAGGTGCGGTACTGCTCCGGGATGTCCTCCCGGGCCAGCGGACTGTCGTACTGCCCACCCAAGACGATGGCGCCAAAGCCTCCAAGTCCAAAGCCGACATCCGCGGTGAAGCCCACCGGGCCTCGCGTCATCTTCCACTTGGGGTCCTCGATGGCCTCGTTCTTGGTGCTGCGCTCGCCGATCTTGAAGGTCAGCGCGCTGCTGAATTCGACCGTGGGCGCCCACCGGCCGCGACCCATCCAATACCGGAACGCCATGCCCAGGTTGCCCCAGGTGCTGCCGCCGTCGCTGAAGATCAGGCCGCCTTTGGGCCCGAGCGTCATGCGGGAGAACAGCTTGTTTCCGGCGACCTCGGTCATCACCGGGAGGTTCATCCAGAAGTCGTATTGCGCCCGTCCGCTGCTCCAGCGAGGATCGTCTCCCACGCCCGCAACGCTGGCTTGGCGACCGCGATACGCGTAGGCCGCGAGGGCGTTGACCTCGAAGCTGCGGCCGCAGGCAGGATCGGCGATCAGGCAACGCCAGCGCGGACCCTCGGTGCGCTCGAGCGGCTCGACTTCGATTCCGTGGCGGGCGCGCAGAGCCGCCATGTCGGCGTCGTCGTAGAACGGCGGAAGCCCGTCAGTCCCGGCGGATACGACGTAGCGCTCGCTATCTGTACCGGGTGTCGCGGGGGTCGGGGTCGGTGCAGGCTCGGTGGCTGCGGTTTCAGGTGCGGCCACCGGTTCTTCGGCGTCCGCCGCCGACTCCTCAGGCGGGGGGGCTGCCTCTTCGGCTTCAGCCGGCGCTTCCGCTTCAGCCGGCGCTTCCGCTTCGGCCGGCGCTGCCTGTTCGGACGCTCCGGCGGTGGTTGCGGACGGGGCCTGAGTCTCAGGCTCTGCCGCGGGCTGGAGCG
>CAYGTG010000458.1:0-6698 GCA_964352485.1 uncultured Nannocystaceae bacterium
GGCCCATGCTGCGGACGCTGCGGGCCATGCGAACATCACCGGGATCACCAGGAGTCCTGCCGCGAGCAGGTTGACCACCGTGCCGCTGACCATCGGGTACCCGAAGGGCGAGAGGATCAGGTATCCGGCGGACGGATCGCCCAAGAAGAACTCGCAGGCGGCAATGGCACCGGCGGCTCCGAGCGCGAGCACGCCCCATGTGCGGCCGCGCAGGAGCCCGAGCAGACCCGCACCACCGAGGCCGAGCGCGACCCAGTGCATGAACTCGGGGCTGGGACCCAGCGTGTAGAGGATGAGGATGGGGATGGTGCTGCCGGCGGACTTGACGGCGCGGCGCATGAGCGTCAGCGACTCCTCCTGCAGGTTCCAGCGCTCGGCCGTGTCCTCGGAGTACTCGTAGCGGGCAGCCATGCCCTCGCCCGAGAGGAACACCGACACCGCGAGGTGCGTGAATCCGAAGAACGCGATGATCGGTTCCAAGCCGACTTGGAAAAGCACCAAGATCAGGAGCGAGCCGAAGTTGCCGACACCGATGGCGAACCAACGAGCCCAAAACCACTCGGCCGCCACGCCGACAAACGCGAGCGTGTAGCAAAGGGCGAGGCCGAGATAGGCCGCGTAGAGTTCATCGGGGCCCAGAAACGCCGTCATGGCGAACTGGGTCACGTAGAACCCGAGCAGAAGAAGTGCGAACGCGCGTCGAATTCCAACCATGCCGATTCTCGGGGTGTAGCCTACGCCGCGGTTCGGGACCGCGCAACGCAGTGGCGGCCGCCGCCGGGGGTGTTAGCCCAAAGGCGCGGGGGCGTTGATGGGGAGAAGACTCGCGCCGGAGCCTGAACCTTGGCAGGGTACAGGGGCTGCCGGCCCGACCGAGGACGCATGAATCGTTGGCGAACTGCACTACAGCGCTCCGGGATCCTCGCCGCGCTCGCGCTAGGAGGGTGCGGGCCCGCTCCGATGCCCTCCACGATGACGCCGGTCCATACGCTGGGCGGGGTCACGATGGTGACCCCCAGGTGTGTGGAGGTGCGCTCCTGCTTGCTCGGTCAGGTGGTTGCAGCGGAGACGTCCACGCCGTTGGCGCGCGCCGCGGTGTTCTTGGAGCGCGAACCCGAGGGGACGGCCGCCGATGCGCCGCTGCAGATCGTCCGTTCGACGGATGAGCAAGGCGTCTTCTCGGTGGCCGACGCGCCAGCGGGGCGGTACTCGGTGTCCGTCTTCAAGGGAGCCCGCCACATCTCTGCGTCCGGGCTCGAGCTGGGTGGCCCCGGCACCTTGATGGTGCCCATTCGCCTCCCGCCGCCGTCGTAGACCAGGGCCGGACTACCAGCTGTAAAAACCGTGGCCGGACTTCTTGCCCAGCTTGCCGGCCGCGACCATCTCTCGAAGCAGCGGCGGTGGCTTGAAATGCGCGCCATCCTCGAGTTTCTCACTGAGGTACTCGGCGATGTGCAGCCGCACGTCCAAGCCGACGAGGTCCGTCAGGCGCAGGGGTCCCATCGGAAATCCGTAGCCCAGGGTCATTGCCTTGTCGATGTCCTCGGGGCTTCCGACCCCTTGTTCGACCATGCGGATCGCCTCGAGTCCGATCACCAAGCCAAGGCGGCTGGTCGCGAACCCGGGGAAGTCGGAGATCTTGATCGTCTGCTTTCCAATGCGCGCACCGAACGTGGCCGCGTCCGCGTACACCTCGGGGTCCGTCTGGGGTCCCACGATGATCTCCAGCAGCTTCATGATGTGCACCGGATTGAAGAAGTGCAGTCCGATCACTCGACTTGGATCCGGCAGAGCGCTCGCGATCGACTCGATCGAGAGCGAACTCGTGTTCGTCCCGAGAATTGCCCCGTCGGCGGCCCCTGTGGCTGCGCGGCTCAAGACGTCGTGCTTGAGCGGAAGCTTCTCTGGGACCGCCTCGATGACCAGATTCGCGCCTGCGACCGCAGCCTCGAAATCCGGCTCACCGCGCAGGTTTGAGAGGGCTTGAGCCTTCTGCTCCTCGGTGACTTTGCCTCGAGCGATGCCCTTGTCGAGGTTCGCGGTGATCTTCGACAGCCCGGCGTTCACCGCGTCTGCCGACACATCGAAGAGGGCCGTCGTGTAGCCGGCTGCGGCACATACGTGCGCAATCCCGTGACCCATCGTTCCCGCGCCCAGCACGGCGACCCGCTGCAGATTCTCGCTCATGGCGGTGGTTATGCCACTTTCGCGGCAGGACCGGGACCGCTGTGGCCGCGAAACCGCCGCTGGAAAACCTCGTCTGGGCGAGGGCCTCTCAGGCATACTCGGGGGTAGACGGCCTGCGGGTCGCGGAGCCTCACCACGTGCGAGAAGACGCCCAAGCCGACGTACCGCTGCTGCTGATGTGCGCGGAGGACAATGAGGTTTCCCTCGTCCATCTCGTCGACGCGCTCAACCGAAGTGGACGGGCGCCAGAGGTCATCGCCGGAGTCGAACACGATGCGACGTTGCTGTCGTCCGCGACCGATCGGACCGGCGGTGCAGCGCTGTTCGTGCTGTGTCAGTCGGACGAGCTCGACCGCAGCCAGGTGCTCCAGCTTTCGGGCCTGTTCTCCGCGCGCCGAGGCCCGCTGCACGAGCTGCTCGTCGTCGACGTCGATGGTTCGGCATCGCTCGATGCGCTCCCGCTCATCGAGGCCGCGATGGAATCGGTCTCCCGCGCATCGCCGGCGTCGGCCGAAGCGTCCGCGGCTCGGGCGTCGCGGGTTCCCAAGCGCGACGTTGTCGTGATGCCCGGAGACTCGGCCGGGCCGGATGTGATCCCCAAACTCGATGCCGAGTCCTCCGGCGAGCGTCAGCTCCGTCTCCATCCGGAGACGCCTCGAGCCTCTGCGGCGCTGGAGCTCGAGGACGCGGAAGAACAGGCGGCTCAAGAGCCGGAAGAGCAAGCGGCTCGCGAAGCGGAAGAGCAAGCGGCCCCTGAAGCAGAGGCGCAAGCGGCTCGCGAAGCGGAAGAGCGAGCGGCCCTTGAAGCGGAAGAGCGAGCGGCCCTTGAAGCGGAGGAGCAAGCGGAGGCGCAAGCGGCTCGCGACGCGGCAGAGCGAAAGGTCCGAGAGAACGCCGAAGCGCTTGCGCGCGCGTTCCACGAGGAGATGGTCGCCGCCGAGGCGGTGCTCGAGCGGCGTTCGTCGCGTCGAGGCGCGCCGGCCCACGCCGATGCTCCCAGCTCCGCGCTTGGCGACGGCGTTCCCGTCCGACTCGAGCCCGAACTGGACGAGACGCGACAGCTCGGCCTCGAACAGCCGCTCTCCATCGAGGCCCCTGAGCTGTCCGTCCCTCTCGAAACGGCCGCGCAGGAGCCCTCGGGCCCGGCGACCGAGTCCGAGCCGGGTCCCGACTCCCGCGACGAGCTCGGCCCGTTGTCGACGAGTCTCTCGGGAGTGCGGGTGGCTGCGCCTCTCGCTTCGTCTCCGATTCCCGAGACGATTCAGACGGAGCTCACGCCGACCGACACTCGCAGGCGCCGCCGTGAGCCCGAGCAAACCGACACCCACTCGCCCGCACCGACCCACGAGGCTCGAGAGTCACGGGGCGGATGGTTGCTGGCGATCGCCGGGGCTGCGGCACTCGGAGGCCTTGCGTTGTTCGTGGTGCGCGGGGGCTCGGGCGAAGACGCCGGTCAACGTGCTGCATCGGTGGCGGCAGTGCGCTCCGGCGGGACCCGAGCGTCCGCGTCACAGGAGCGTCGTCCGGTCGCAGAGGCGAGCACGCGCCCAACTCCGTTGGCAGCTCCGCAGACGAAGCCCGAGCCGGAGGAGAAGGCGGACCCCGCGGTGGAGCCCGAGCCGCAGGAGAAGGCGGACCCCGCGGTGGAGCCCGAGGCGCAGGAGAAGGCGGACCCCGCGGTGGAGCCCGAGGCGCAGGAGAAGGCGGACCCCGCGGTGGAGTCCCAGTCTGAGCCCGAGGACCCGTCATTGGGGCCACTGTCCACAGTTCCGCCAGCACCGACGGACTCTGAGGCGCTTCGCGTGGACCTGGCCATTCGCAAGGGGAGGATCCGGGCGCTCGACTCCCTGCTCATCGCACGCCCGGGCACCGAGGCCATGGACTGGGCGCAGGCGAAGGCGGTCTGTCGTCGCAACCCCGTCGGAGGCCTGCCCGGATGGCGTCTGCCCTCTCGTCGTCAACTGAAACGACTGATGCGCGCTCGACGGATCGGGTCCGGGACGTATTGGTCGCGTGATCGCGGTCCCCACGACGACGACGCCTTTGCCCTCGACGCCGAGTCCGGCGAGTCCCACGTGTACCTCGCGGTCGAGCCCGCGGGGCTGGTTCAGTGTGTCCGCAAACGCTGACTCACCACAGCTTCACAACGTGGCAGCCGGTGTAGTAGTGCGACAGAATATCGCCGACGTCCTTGCCGGCTCGTGCCATGCCCATGGCGCCGTGTTGGCACAGGCCCACGCCGTGTCCGTGACCGCCGCCCTCGAGGACGAACCGGCCGAACTTGTCGCGCTGCTCGCCGATGAGGAACATCGAGCTCTTCAACCCCCCGAGCGCCCGGCGAATCCGAAGCTCACCATGAATGGTGATGGAGCGCTTGCTCCCCTCGAGCTGTAGCGTGGTTGCCCGCCCGCTCCGGCCGCGGTCCGACACCCGCATCGCCTGCAGGACGCCGAGGTCTTTGGGCACTCCTTTGTTGCCGGCGACAGAGCTCGGGTCGATCGTCGCTGTCCATCGATAGGGAGTCTGGGCGGTGCCCGCAGGGGGCTGACTGTAGGAAGCAGGAGGCTTGCGCAGGAACGCTGCGATGTTGTCCTCATCGATACCTTCCCTGAAGCTCTTGCTCAGCTTGGGATCGGGGCGGCCACGGAGTTGGGCATCCGCGGCGCCGGGCCAGACGACGTCGTTGTGCTCGGTGTGGCCGCCACTGTTGGCCGAGTAGACGGTGTCGACCAGCTGGGTCTCGGAGGGCCGCATCGCGACGATCCCGATCGTTTGCTTGACGGCCTTGGTGGTGCGCGGATGCTCGTGGCCTCGCCCTTTGTAGACCTGGCAGTGCTGCTCGGAGCACACCAGGAACGGGTCGGCGAGATGACGAGTGCCGACCTTGGTGACCAGCTGTCCGCGTGCGGCGACGGCTTGCGCCTTGAGTGCCTCCATCGGGGCGCTGGCGAAGATCTCGGCCGGCACGAGCCCCGCGAGGAGGTCTGACTCCGAGACGAGGTTGACGACCGAGAGTTGCCCGGAGGCGTCGATGGCGACGTAGATGCTGCCGAGGTAGTTGCGATCCGAGCGCGTGCCGGTGCCCATCGTGGTGCCGGACAGGACGTCGCGAACCGTAATGGCGCCGCCGTCCCGCGGGTTGAACCACAGAACGCCTTCGGCGGTGACGTCGACGTCGTGTTCGGCGTCTCGCGCGACCATGCGGCCCTGTGAACGCTGGTGCACGCGCGGGTGCAGCTTGCCGACGGCGCCGTGCTCCTTCTTGGCCGCAAACGCGTGCTCCATGGCGACGCGCTCGGAGGTGAATCGGCCCGAGGTGACCAGCATTCTGCGGTTGTCGAGCACCCGACCCTCCACACCAAAGACGGTCCCGACTTCTTCGTCCGAGGGGGTGAAGCCCTTCTTCTTCCAGCGCTGCATTGCGGCATCGGGCCGAAGCGCGTGTTTGCCCACGAGTTCCTCGAGCACAAGGGTGTAGGTCTGTTTGGCGGGGGCCGACTCGCCGAGCTGGACCGTCAGACGGTTGCCGGCGCGGATGCGGGTGCCGCCATCGCCCGAGGGGAGGATGTCGAAGCCGCCTGGTGCAGAGAGCTCGACCTTGCGCTGCCCGGTCATCAAACCGACGGTGATCTGGGGCTCTCCGCGGGCATTGAAGTTGAACTGGTTGCTGTACAGCAGGTCGATGCGGTCCGAGAGCGCGAGGTCCGAGGCTCGGGCGCGCCCGGTCCACCCGAGCGTGGATACGGAGGCCGTCGCCAGGCCGGTCCCAAGGGTCCGAAGCACGCTGCGTCGCGAAAGCACCATGGCGGCACTATGGCGGCGGTGCCCCTTGGGGCGAAAAAACCTGACTCAGGACACCGAGGCGCTCGGGGGCTGGAGCCGTTCGACGTGAACCCGGGGGCGGTTTCGGGTGATGTAGGCCATGTTCAGCAGGTTGATCGTGAAGTGGGCCGCAACCGCCGCACCGAGGTTCCCGGTCAGCTCGGTCATCACACCCAGCGCCAGTCCGAGGACCAGCGAGCTCATCGTCCACGGCCACAGGGCGCGCCGTCGCGGGATGTGCAACAGGGCGAACACGGCCGAGCTCACCCACAGACCCCAGGCGTCCATCATCGCGCCGCGAAACAGGACCTCCTCTCCGATGGCGCTCGCGGACGCGAGCAGGAAAAGTTCGCGCGGTTGGGGTCGGCCGAACATCCCCTGGAACTCGCCGTGCAATTCGCTGAGCCACCGCATCCGCAGCTCGAGCGCACGGAACACTTGAACCGTCAGCAGGCCAAAGCCCACGCCCCACAGCGGGGTGAGCAGCAGGGCGGCCCAGCCTTGGGTCGGGTCGAGGCGCCAGATGTCGTTGGTGTCCTGGGAGATCGCGTGCCAGAAGAAGCCGCCGAGCAGGAGCGCCGCATAGAATCCGACGACCGTCGACGCGCGTGCCGGCGCTTCTCGGGGCGTGGTCGGCTGGCGCGCTCCCATCCCCGTCACAATAGCCGAAAATCTGCAGCGGTCTGGGT
>CAYGTG010000459.1:0-3074 GCA_964352485.1 uncultured Nannocystaceae bacterium
CCGCCGGTCTGATGCGCGGGCAAGAACGTTGTGGACTCGGGGCCAGCCCCAACGGGCGCCGCAGGAAGCCCGCCGCCGTCGAGGAACATCGTCCGAGCTGGCGCGGCCGGTGTGGGTCCAGGGCTGGGGGTTGGGTGGCCCGCCAGGGGTGCCGTAGCCGGAGCCGGTGCCGGCATGGGGGCAGCGCTGGGAGCGACGGACGCGGGCATCGCCGGCGCCGGGGCGGGCATCGCGGGCATGCTGGGCGTTGGGGCTGGCCGAACCGCGGATGCTTGACTCGGTTCGACGGCCGAGCGCGGACGGCTCGACCCCAACAAGCTCCCAACGACTTTGGAGAGCTCGACCCGGCAGTCTCGATAGCCTCGGAACTGCTGAAGGATCTCCAACGCCGCTTCGGCCGACTGAGGTCGAGCCGCGGGATCGGAGCTGAGCAATGCTTGTCGCAGTCGCTCGAGTTCTGGTGCGACCGGCCCGCGCAACATCGGGACGACGCCGCGGATGACTTGGGCGTGAAGCTGCCGGTCATCCTTGAAGTCCCCGCGAAATCGCTTGCCGTCGAGAAGCTCGTGCAGCAGCGCGCCGACCCCAAAAAGATCGAGGGTCGGCGCCTTGGTCCGCGAGGTGAGCTGCTCGGGCGCCATGTATCGCAGCTTGCCCTTGACGTGCATGCCCGAGCTTTCCTCGATCACGGTGTGCGCGACGCCAAAGTCCAGGAGCTTGACGTCACCCGCGGTGGAAACGAGCACGTTTTGCGGAGAGATGTCGCGATGGATGATGCTCAGCGGGATTCCGCTGGGATCGGTGAGCTGGTGGGCATAGCCAAGCGCGTGAAGGAGCTGGCCGATGACGAACGAGACCATCGAGGCGCGCACGTCGGCGTTGTCGATCAGCTTGAGCGCTTCGCGGAGCCGCACCAAGTTGATGCCCTCGACCCACTCCATGACCATGTAGCTGACCCCTCCATCGTCTCCTTCGTCGAAGCACTGCACGATGTTGGAGTGGCTCATGAGGCCACAGACCTCGGCCTCGGTGCGGAACATCCGGCTGTAGCGCGCTTCGCCGGCCAGGTGCGGCAGCACGGCCTTGATCGCGACGGGCCTGCCGCGTCCGCCTTTTCGGGCGAGCCAGACCTCGGCCATCCCGCCTTTGCCCGCCGGGCGGATGAGCTGGTAGCCGCCAACGATGTCGTTCGCGGCGAACGCCGCTCGAGCACCACTCATGCGAGTCCTTGCTCCGGGCGAACAGATTCACGATGCGGTCGGGCAGAGAGCGTCATGCGCAGCGCGTCCATCGTCGCGCCGTCAGGCGCCGAGGTCAAAGCCGTTCGTCGGTGTTGGACATCTTCGATTGCAGGGCCTTCAGCGGCAGTTGGACCCGGGTGCGCGTCTGCAGCCAGTCGGCAAAGCCTTGGGCGGTTCGGGGAGACGCGGATCCCCAGCGCCGCAGGGTTCGAAGCCGGAGCACGTCGACCCAGCCCCCACCCTCGGTCCATGCGACCGGGCCGGCGGGGCGGGGCAGCGTTCGGCGCTCCCCGGTCTCGAGGTCGATCAGCGCGACCTCCGTGGCCGTGGGCTGTGCCACCCACATCTGGCGTTGGTCGGGGGCGAGGTGGACTTCGGGCGTATCGGGCCCCCGCAGGACATCCGCAGGCAAGGGCACGAAGCGATCTTGTGACAGCGGCCATAGCATGGCGCGTCCGTCGGCGGTCTCCAGCACCAGGCCGGCGCCATCGGCCGCCGAGAACAGTCGCCGCAGGCCGCGCTCCTCAAACAGCGTGTGCAGGGCGTTGTCTTCGCCGACCTGACCCACGTAGAGCGAGCTCGAGCTCGCGTCGAACGTCGCGATGCGCAGCGCGCCGCTGGAATGAAACGCCACCGCGAGCAGGCGCTTCCGATTCGGACTCCCAAAGCGGGTGCGCTCGCCGGTTGCGACATCCCACGACTCGACGTAGCTCGGGAACGCGATCGCGACGCGGTCTCCGGTCGGCGAGATGTGCAGCTCGCCAGGCTCACCGGAGGTGGACCCCAAGTCGCGGGCAGGACCGCCGTCGCTGGGAAGCACGGTGAGCTGGCAACGCGTGGTGTCGAAAGGGCAGGAAAGCTTGGCGATGCTCGATGCGTCGGCGGACCACCGCAGAGGCCCCGGCGCGCCGCCGCCGACCTTCCCCAACCCGAGGCGTTCGAAGGGGGCGTCGAGGTCGAGCACGTGAAGGGAGCCATCCTTGGCTTCCAGTGCCACCCGCCGCTGGTCGTCACTGCCAACGCTGGCGTGTACGGCCATGGACAATTCGACCACCCGATGGACTTCTTGGGGCGCTTGGCTTTGGAGCACGAGCCCGCCTGACGTCACGACAAATACGTTGTCTGCGCGTGCGTGAATCCCGACGACCTGGTCCTCGATCGGGAGCTCGATGCGATGGTCGCCCGCAGGATGGACGCCGGCCTCGTCCGGCCCGGTTCTCCACAGCGTCACGCCGTTCTCGCCGGCGCCCGCGGTCCAACGTCCTTGCCATGACACGGCGATATCCGAGACGGTGTCCCGTGACTCCAGCGGAAGCGACGTGCGCTCGTCGAACGTCGCGGTGGCGCCCTGAGGACCCACTGCGGCCTGAACTCCCGCACCCCGTGCAATTCGGGTGACGTTGCCGGGCACCGTCGCTGCGGCTTCGGTGCCCTGGCTCCCGTCCCACGCCGCGGGCCCACCAGAGGTCAGCGCCACGACTCGCCCGTTGTCTGGGAACCACACCAGCTGTCGGATCGCGCGGTCGATACCCATTGTGCGGTGGGTCTTTCGTCCGAGAAATGACAGGCTGACGCGTCCGCTCCTGTCCCCAGATGCCAGGGTGTTTTCGGTCGGGTGAAACGCCAGGGCGCCAATGGCTGCTTCATGTTCCCGAAGCACCACGGGGGTGTCGTCACGCAGGACAAGGACTGTCCCATCCTCGGCTCCGATCGCGGTTTGACCGCGGCCGTCGGTCACGAGGGTGGTCAGGGGTCCGTCGTGGACGCGACGCAGCAGAGGCACGTTGGACGCCGGCTCCAGCGTGGCAAGGACGCCGCCGGCCAACAACACCT
>CAYGTG010000459.1:3084-3677 GCA_964352485.1 uncultured Nannocystaceae bacterium
CACCTCGAGGCGGCCGTCCGCGGCGAGAGCGATGTCGATCGGATGGGCGTCGAACGTCGTGGCCTGCGGTGCCGGGGTTTGCGGGGTTGCCCAGCGCAAGACGGAGCCCCCCGCGGTGAGCGCAGCGAGGTGACTCGAGCCCGGCGAGAACACGACCCGTCGGACCGGCGTCGATGTGGCATGCATCGCAAAGACCGGCCCCCGCCTCATGGCCTCCGCCGCCGATGCCCGAGCGGCGGCGAGCCAGCCGGTGTCGGACATCGAAAGATGCTTGAGCGCAGCAAGGCTCGCGGTTGGGCTCTCAGAGGTCGCCGCATGCGCGAGGACCATGTCGTTCCATCGCTGTGGAATGCTGCGGGCGCGAAGCCGCTTCAGCTCCTGTTCTGCGTCCGGATCCCCGGATGCATCGAATTCGGCTCGGATGCGTATGCCCTGTGGGGACAGTGCATCGGAGCCCGCACTCGACCACAGCAGCGATCCTCCCAGCGCGACTGCGGCAAGGCCCAAGGCCCATCCCGAACCTCGCCAGCGGGCGCCTGACGCGGAAGGAGCGAGCGCGGCCAAGAGCGACTCCATTGTTGGGAATCGCTCCG
>CAYGTG010000459.1:3687-6695 GCA_964352485.1 uncultured Nannocystaceae bacterium
CCGACGGATCGACGCTGAGTCCGCGGACGAGTGCCTTGTGGATGCCGGCAGGGACGGCCGTGTAGCGGGGAGCGGGCTCGACCTTGCCGCCCAGCACGTTGCGGCGAAGCTCCTCGATGTGCTCGCCGGCGAACGCGCGATACCCATACAAGGCCTCGAACAAGGACGAACAGAAGGCGTACTGGTCGGTCCGAGGCTCGGTCGGTTGGGCCAGGTGTTGCTCCGGGGCCATGTAGGCGGGCGTCCCCATGATCACACCGGTGTGGGTCAGCGAAGGCCCCGGCTCTGGGTGCGGCCCCGCCGGGTCGGTACCCAGCTCGCTCTGTCCATCGGTGCGGGCCAGGCCAAAGTCGACGACCCGCACCCCGAGGTCGGACGCGCGGACGAGGACGTTGTCGGCCTTGAAGTCGCGGTGAACGATACCGGCCGCGTGGGCGGCACGCAGCCCTCGGCCGGCATCGAGGTAACGAGCGAGAATCTCCCGCCAGTCCCGAGAGGGCTGCCACTGCTTGAGTGTGCTTCCCTCGACATACTCCATCGCCACGAAGACCTCGTCCTCGTGGGTTCCGACCTCGTAGACTTGGATGACGCTTCGATGGGAGAGCCTGGCGATCGCTTGCGCTTCACGAAGCAGTCGCTGCCGCGCGGTGTGGGGTGCGGCCCCATAACCTGCCCGCAGCAGCTTGACCGCGACCTTGCGGTCGAGCTTGTCGTCGTAGGCGGCGTAGACCACCCCCATGCCGCCGGCTCCGATTCGCTTGATGACGATATACCGACCGATGCGGGCCGGTGCGTCGGAGGCCGGGCGCGCGGGAATCACCCCGTCCGGATCGCTCGTGGCCGCAGCCGCTTCGAAGAGTCGGGCCTTCACCCCAGCCCGGATGTTCCCCATCCACTGGCGTGATTCGTCCGAGCCCGGTGCGGCCGGGCTGGGTACCGCCTCGCCCGGCGGCAGGGTGGGGTCGGTCTCGAGGGCCACCACGCTCAAGTTCAGCAGAACCCGGGGCAGGGCGGTAGGTTTCGTCGTTTGCCCCATCAACGCTCGATCGGGCCGGTTTACTGCCGATTTACCCCTCGCTTGCGGCCGCCGCCCGGTTCGCGGGGCACGATCATCGGACTGGATCTCCCCATGAATTCCTTGCTTCGCGCCACCGTCCTCTCGCTTCCGCTCCTGTTCGGGGCCTCCTCGACCGCCCTCGCGGCGCCGCCCGATGCGTCCGCCGAGACTCCGAAGAAGGCGAAGAAGGCGAAGAAGGCGAAGAAGGCGAAGAAGGGCAAGAAGGCGAAGAAGGGCAAGAAGGGCAAGCGGGTCCGCGGCCTGTGTGGGCAGCTGGCGTGCACCGACGCGCAGGCCGAGCAGATTGGCGCCCATCTCCAGGCGCTGCGAGAGCGACAACGCGTTGCGAGAACCGGGCAACAGGCGTTGAACACCTCGCTCTCGCGAGAGCTGGCCAAAGAGAAACCCAGCAAGAAAGAACTCGAACGCATCCAGAAAGACCTCGCCCGAATGCAGGCGAAGATGGCGGAGGCCAGCCTTGAGACGCTGCTCGACATTCACGCCGTGCTCGACCCGGCGCAGCGCCGGCGACTGTCCGGCATGGTTGAGCGCGGCGGACTACGCCGGCTGTTCAAAGGGGGCCACCCTGGTCGCGGGCCCAGCCCGGGCAAGGGCGGTGCCGCAGGCGAGGGTCCGATCTAGCTCTGCCGCCGGCTGCGGCGACCGTATTCGGCGTCCAGAGCGGGTGTGGTTGGCGGTTTCGCGGTCTGCGCCACCCCCGCCCAGACGTTGGCGAGGAAACCTACATCGGCCTGGCGTGTGATGTCCTTGCCCGCAGGCAGCCGATCTCGGCGGTTCTCGGGGCGCCGGGATGGACTCACCGAAAAATACCGCCGATCGAAAGGCGTTGGCTCCACACTACCAGGGGTGCCTCGTTCGAGGCGCGTCACAGGGGTATGGGGCTCACAGCAGCATTGCTGGCGACCGCGTTCACGTTCGGTCCGAGCGTGTCGGTGGAAGTCGTGGCCGATGGGCCCCATGCGGACGAAGCCAGTGCGCTCGGTGGCTGGCTCGTCCAGCGTCTGATCGAGGAGGGCTACACGATCGCGCCCGCCGAGCAGGCGGACCGGGTGCTCACTCTGCAGGCCGATGCCGATGCGGTCACCGTGCGCGGCGGCGCCGAGACCTTCGCGATCGAGCCCGGCGCTCCGGCGGTGATGCGCCTCGAAGCACTGCACCGAGCCCGTTTGCTGCTGGAACAACCGCCGACGGGTCGACCTCCGCTCGAGCCCTCGGATCCGCTTGCCTCCGAGGTCTTGGGGATGCGGACCCAGGCGGAGGCTCCCGAGGGTGCCGCCGGGGCCTTGGAATCGGCGTTGCTGCGGGCGGGCTACGTGCTCACTCCGCGACCCCGGCCTGGCGATCCCATGCTGTGTGTCGTGCATGGCGACGCGCGTCTAGGTGCTTCGCTGACCCGCGGAGACGCCGCGTGTCCCGACCCCACGATCGATGTTCCCTACGCCCAGCTGGCGAGTCCGGGCGGCGCCGATGCCATCGTTTCCCTCATCGAAGGCGCGTCCGAACCCGAGTCTCCGCCGGCCCGGCCTGCTCCCTTGGTCCTGCCGCCCAGCGCCACCGACGAGTCGTCCGCATCTGCGCGTCCCGACCCATCTGCAGAGACGCTGGCCCAAGAGAAGCTGGGCTTTTTGAGCAAGGAGTCAGAGTTTCGGCTCGGGGCCGATGTTGGCGCTGTGGCGCGAGGGGATGTCGATGCCTACGCCCGCGCGCACATGAGGCTGGGCAAGCTTCAGGGTCCCGGCGGCCAGCTCCACGTTGGCGTGATTCCGTCGCGCTCTGGCTCGGTTCGGGCGATCGACACGACGCTTGCCGTGGGTCCAGATCTTCGCATCGGACGACGTCGCTTCGGTGCCGAGGTCGCTCTGGTGGTCGGAGCGCTCGTTCACGCCTACGCCGACGAGTCCGTCCGCGGCGGCTCGGCCAACTGGTACGT
>CAYGTG010000460.1:0-6691 GCA_964352485.1 uncultured Nannocystaceae bacterium
GCCCGCTACGGCCGCCTTGACCGCGTCACGCTGCCCGGGCCGAAACCTCGGGTGACCGAACACCTCCCGCAACACCGCGGTGGCGTCGGCCAGCGATCCCAAACGAGCCATTCAGGGCTTGGATCGTCGCAGCCCCGCCGGCAGCGGGGGCTTCTTCGGCGAGGGGAGCGCGGGCGGTTTGGCGGCTTCGGAGGGAGCCGAGGCAGGCTTGTCGGCGTGCACAACGACCGCCTTCGCGTTCGCGCTCGCGGTCGGGCGCGGCGCGAGCCTAGCGGCCTTGGTCACCTTCACCGAGCCGAGATCGCGAGTCGGCAACTCTGGATCGCTGCTCGATTCCTCTTCCACCTCTTCGAGTTCTTCGGCGACCTCGAGGTCGGTGAGCGAAATGTCCTGGGTGTCGTCGGGGACCAACAGCTCGGCGGGTATCGCAGCATAGGCCCGTGTCGCCTTCTCCTCGAGCGGGTCGACCTCGATCTCTCCCGCCGATGCTTCGAGCCCTGGAGACGTCGCTGGTTTCTGGGGAGCCTCCTGTGCGCTCGACGCAGCAGCCGCGATCATCTCTGACGGCGGCTCGAACACCTCCGGAACGCGCAGCCGCGCCGCGAACGTCTCCGGCACCCGCGCGAGATGCTCGGCCAGGGCCGTACGGGTGATCCACTTCTCTTCGCGGCGGTCCCCGACCTCCACCTTGATCGTGAGTTCCTCGGAGTTGGGGCTGTGCTCCATGATCGTGCGAATCATCGGGCGGTAGTGCTCGAGGATGCGCTCCGCCACATTGACGAAGCCGGCCGGAGACTCGACCGCTTCGTCCCGCAGCGCGTAGCGCAGACTTCGGGCAGGAGACGCCACGACCCGTGCCGCCTCGGTCTGCATCGCATCCCACAGGCGCTGCATGACCTCTTGGTCTTCGTCTGGAAGCTCGTTCCCGGTCCCATCGCCCAGCTCGCCCCGGCCCACGACTCGGCCCTCCGAGAGTCCCAGGCCCAGCCGCAGGGTGACCGGCCCCGCGACCTTCTTGGCCAGCTCCAACCGCATCGCGTCGGGGGAAACCTGCGCAACAGAGATCAGAAGGTCGTCGAGGCTGACGTGTGCCGGCTCTTCGGTCCGGCGCAGCAGCGTCTTCTTCGTACCCACCTGCAGCGTCGACCCTTTGCCGAGCATGCTCTTGATCTTTCGAGGCTGCTCGCTTTGCGTGTCCTCGAGCTGGAGCTCGGCTCGAAGACCTGGCAGCAGCTCGAGCTTGGCGGTATCGAGGTAGCCGCCATCCTTGCCGCCTTCGAGGGTTCGACGGATCCGACGCTGCGTCGGCTGTCCACGCAGCGGCAACGCAAACCGATCCAGCGAGGCGAGCATCTGCTTGTGAAGCGCGTCGATTCGGCTGCGAAACTCGGCGACCTGGGCATCGCGGGCCTTCTTGTACTGCGCGAGCCAAGCATCGACCATCCCGCCCAGCGCATCGGCGGCCTGATGCCCGTGCTCCGCCATCTCCGCCCGTGACGCGTCCTTGGCGGAGTCGAGCAGTCCAGCTTCCCCGACTCGACGGAACCGCTGCAGCTGCTCGGAGATCTCCGCGAAGCTCTGCTCAGCCGCCTCGAGCTGACGCCAGAGCTCATGGGTGTCCTCGTGCGCGATGCTGACGTCGCGTGCAAAGAGACACACCTCCACGATGATGTCGAGGATGTTGCTGGGAAGCTGGGACGCTGCAGAATCGCCCAGCAGCACGCGCGTAGCCTGACCGGTCAACCGCGGCAGAGTAGCAGTATCGACGTAGGCCGGCCTGGCGTGGACACAGGCACTCGCGGCCACAACGCCGCGCCGCCGTCGCTCGCGCCTTCGA
The DNA here is from genome assembly GCA_964352485.1 of uncultured Nannocystaceae bacterium. Classification (GTDB taxonomy): domain Bacteria; phylum Myxococcota_A; class Polyangia; order Nannocystales; family Nannocystaceae; genus CAJXVA01. Next base: position 1,838 of record CAYGTG010000460.1, read on the forward strand.
GTCGACCCTGGCCGGCCGAGACGGGCTGCAGCCACGAGAATCCGGGGTTCTAGACCCACCGGGGGGCGGTCCGCCGCGGCGCTGCTACAACCACGTTTGGCAATGACGGCCAAGGATCGACGCACCTTCTCGTTCCGGGTCGAGCTGGGACCCGACGCGCTCTGGGAACACCTCTGCGCGCACAAGGAAGTGCGGGCGAGTACGGACCCGGCGCCCGGCCCATCGCCCCCAACCGGGGCGCCGTTCCTGGTCGCCCGCGACGGCCTCGAGCAGCTCCGCGTTCGCCTGTGGGCGGGCCCCGCCGACTCCGCCTCGCCCATCTTCGTCGTCGATCTCGAGGAGGACGAACGCGGGTGCACGGTCTACGGGCACCTCGAATCTGGAACCACAGGGTCGCTTCTGGGCGGACGCCCTCAGTGGAAGCGCTACCTCCTGCCGGGAGCGGCCCTGCTGCTGACCCTGAGCATCGGCGGGGCGATCCTTGGCGGAGGTTGGGCTGCCATCGCGCTCCCCCTGCTGCTGCTGCTGTTTGGCGTCCCCGCGGGCGCGGTCATGGTGCCGATGCTGATGCTGTGGAACCAACAGTCGCGTGCGGCCCAGACCGAAGCCCTGTGGGGGCTCGTTGGAGAGGTCTTCACCCCGTTGGCCCTTCCCGAGGGCGAAGAACCCGGCCCTTTTCGCTGAGGCTTTGGGACACCACGCCGCCGGCTGGACAAATCGCCCGCCGCGCGCAACAAGGCTACCGATGAGGAAGTCGTTCTCACTCGAGCACCCCAAGCACAAGCCTGCCCGGGTGATCGAGAACATCAAGCATCAGATCCGGAAGTACCTCAAGCGGGAGCGAGGAAAAAAGCTCCCCGACGACATGGACTTCTGGGCCTTCGACTGCAAGATCGGACGCGAGGCTCCCGAAAAAACCCTGGCCGAGAAAGAGCTGAGCAAGGCGATCGACGACGCCGCTGCCGAAGGCTGGGAGAGCATCCACGTGGAGCTGGTCGCAACGCCGGTGAAGCGCCTGGGCAAGAAGCCTGAGGCGGAGGCAGCCGAGGACGGCAACTCGGACGTGGACGAATAGGGGCTCGCCGAGCGATCTCCCCCTGCCTCACAAACGCGCTGAAGCCAGGGCTGTTTTTCGGGCCGCCCGCCCGTCGCCGCGGCTGTCCGATCGCCCCCTGCCCGGTGTAGCTTCGCGCCATGATGGTCAGCAATGGGGGCTCGGTCCTCCGCCTGCTCCAGTGGCAGTGGAAGAACTCGCTATGGTTCGTCTGCGCGGCGACCCTTGTCGTCGTCCTGCACGTCATCGTGGGCTTGAGCTGGCTGCACCTGCCCACCGTTCCGGTCGCGGTCATCGGGGGCGCGCTGGGCATCTTCGTCAGCTTCCGGACCAACTCCGCCTACGACCGCTGGTGGGAGGGACGCAAGCTCTGGGGGCGCATGATCAACACGTCGCGCCACTTCAGCTCGCAGATTCTGTCGTACCTGCCGAAGGAGGACGGCAAGCCCACGGATGTGCAACAAACGCTCGTCCGCCGACACACGGCGTACGTGCACGCCCTGCGGTCCCTGCTCCGGGTTCAGGATCCCTTCGAGGACGAGGACTTCCTTCGCATGCTGCCGGGCGAGGTCGATGTGTGGCTGCACGAAAGCAACCTGACCCATGCGCTCCTCGCCAAGCAGCTCGACGAGCTGGTCGCGCTCCACGACGCCGGGACACTCGACGCGTTTCGCTTGTCAGACCTCGACGAAAGCCTGAAGCATCTGCTGGACATTCAGGGCGGCTGCGAGCGCATCAAGAAGACGCCCATGCCGCGCGGCTACAGCTTCATCGCCGAGCGTCTGATCCTCACCTTTGGGATCCTCTTCCCCCTGAGCGTCGTGAACACGCTCGGCTGGGCCGCCATCCCGATCAGCCTCGTCGTCTGCCTGGCCTTCGGCCTGATCAGCGAGGCCGGCCGGGTCCTGGAGGACCCGTTCACGATGTTCTTCAACGGCCTCCCGCTGTCATCGATCAGCCGGATGATCGAGGTGAACCTCGAAGACCGCCTCGGCACGCCCAAGGATGCCCAGCCCGCTCTGATCGGTGTGGACGAGCGCGGCATCCTGATGTGAATCTTGCCCCTGCGCCCGAGCCTGGTAAGTCTCCGCCCATGACCGCGTGGGCGATTCTCCGGTTCTGCAAGTTCGTCAGCGTCGCGCTGCTGACGGCGGCAGTTCTCGGCGGTGTGTTCGGCGGCACGCCCGCTGCTCGTCGGCGAGCAAGCCTGCATCTGGGCACGCTCTCGATCATCGGCGTACTCATGTTCGGCTACGCCCTGACCAAGAAGGTCGGTGCCTCGATCGGCGACCCTTGGATCTCCCGCTCGCTGTTCGCAGGACTGGTGGGCTATGGGGCCGCATGCTGGGTCGGCACCAGCGACAAGGTGCGGGGCGTCCCGTCTGCGGTCGCGCTCGTCGGCCTGCTCGGCGCCTTTGGGTGGATGAGCGCCCGCAACCTCGAGCAAGCCTGGATCCTGGGACTGCTCCTGCCCGCACTCATCGCCACGCCGGCGGCCATGTTTGCCGCTCGGCGCTCGCGTCCGGAAGGGTCTGACTCCAACGGACCCGAGTCCACCCTGAGATGGTTCTCGTGGCTGGCGCGGGCCGAGGGTGTCTCTTTGCTGATGCTGTTCGGCGTCTACATGCCGCTCAAACACGGTGCAGACATCGTCCTCGACGCGGGGCAGGGCTGGTTTGGGTGGGCCCACGGCGTCTTCCAGCTCATCTTCATCGTCGCCCTCATCGTCACCGCACGCGCCCGCGGTTGGAGTGTCGCGCGTCAAGCGGTTGGCTTCGTCGCGAGCCTCGTTCCGCTGGGCACCTTCTGGTTCGAGCGACGCGTCCGGGCCGACGGACTTCACCGCGGCGTGAGCCCGCCCGCGGTCTTGCGCTGACCAACCTTGCTACGCTGCCGCGGCATGGACAGCGTCACGATCGACAGCCGCTTCAACGGACCCGACGGGTCGGCCAATGGTGGGTACGCGTGCGGACTCGTCGCGGGCTTGATGTCCGGAGAGGCCACGGTCCGGCTTCGCGCCAAGCCGCCCCTGGACACCCCGTTGACCGTGGTCCGCACCGACGACGGCGTCGAGCTCCACGACGGGGACACGCTCGTCGCCCTAGGCCTCCCGTCCCGGGCGACGTGGGAAGAGGTTCCCGCGGCGCCATCCCTCGAAGACGCTCGAGCCGCGCAGGAGCGATACACCGGTTTTCACGCCCACGTCTTCCCGCGATGTTTCGTCTGCGGCCCCGAGCGACAGGCTGGGGACGGCCTCCGCTTGTTCGCAGGACCGCTCGAAGACCGGCCCATGGCGGCGTGCACCTGGTCCCCAGGCCCCGGTTTCCTCAGGCCCGACGGCACCGTGGACCCCGTCTTTGTCTGGGCGGCCCTGGACTGCCCCAGCTTCTTCGGGCTCAAGGTCCCGTACGACAAGCTCTTCCTGCTGGCCGAGATGAGCGCCAAGCTGGAGCGCCCCGTGCCGGGCAACGAGCCGCTGATCGTCTACGGATGGGGCCGCACGATCGAAGGCCGCAAACACTTCGCCGGGGCCGCAATTGCGACCGCAGACGGCGTCCTGCTGGCCCACGCGCAGCACCTTTGGATCGAAGCCCGCCCCGGGTGAAACCGGGCGGGGTTTGCCGTACCATCACGAACCGATGTGGGAGTATTTCGTCCAGACATCCGACGGCCGGGTCCGCCAGATGTCGGAGGCGCAGCTCCGAAGCAAGCTACGGCGCGGCAAGTTCAGCGGACTCGAACTGGCCCGACGCGCCGATGACCCCAACTGGCGCCCCCTGGGGCAGCTTCATCTGTACTCCCAAGAGGTCGCGTTCGAAGGCGACCCGTTGGACCACGCGCGCCACAAGACGGTGCGCGCGTGGATGGTCCACGCCCTCGTCTTCCTGGCGGTCAACATCGTCGCGGGGTTCCCCGTACCCCTGCTCATCTTCTGGGGGTTGGGGGTGTTCATGCACGGCACCAAGGTCCTGCCCCACGCCAAGGTCCTCAACGAGGCTGGGCGCCTGCCGATCATCGGCAGCTGGAACGGCAAGAAACCGCCGGCTCTGCCCGCCGCGCCGGCGCACGTCCAAGGCGGAGGCACCGCCCCCCCGATACCGCATGCTCCCCACGCGGCACCCCCGATGCTGCTCCAGCCCGCTGCGGCACTCGCCCCCGCCTCGCACGCACCGCCGCAAACCTCCGCGAGCGCGCCCACGCCCGCACCCAGCGAGATCGGCTACGAGCCCACCGTAGGCCTCCCCCCAAACGGAAGGACGACAGGCCGCGATGTCGAGCAGCGACAGCTCGAAGCCTCGGTTCGCAGCAAGCTGTTCGGCAACGACTCCGCGGTCCCGGTCGAGATCGGCCGCTACCGCCTGGGCGAACGTCTGGGCGCCGGTGGCATGGGCATCGTGTTCGCCGCCCAGGACACTTCGCTCGACCGTCCGGTCGCGCTCAAGCTGCTCCGCCCGGGCTACGAGATGGATGCCGCGGCCGAACGGCTGCAGCGAGAGGCCCGGGCCATGGCTCGCCTCTCTCATCCCAACGTCGTGACCGTCTTCGATGTCGGCACGCACGAAGGGGCGGTGTTCGTCGCCATGGAAAAGGTCGAAGGCGGGACGCTGCGGGACTGGCTTCGAGAACCTCGGTCCACCGCCGACATCATCGACGTCCTCGACCAAGCCGCCGGCGGACTTGGAGCGGCCCACGGTGCGGGTCTGGTGCACCGCGACTTCAAGCCCGAGAACGTGATGGTGGGCAGAGACGGTCGCGTCCGCGTGCTCGACTTCGGCCTGGCCAAGCCCAGCGATGCGGGC
>CAYGTG010000461.1:0-6677 GCA_964352485.1 uncultured Nannocystaceae bacterium
GGATTCGCCGTTGGGAGGTTCGGGGATCTCAAACTCGCATGCCAACTGGGTCCCGCCGATGACCTCGGTGGACAGCGCGTCGAACACCGCCTGGAAGTCTTGGTCGCACAGGTCGGCTGCGATGCCGCCGCGGTCGTTCGTGAGGTCGATGTAGTCCTGGCCGATGTCGGCTGCCGACGCGCAGTTGGAGTGGCACACGACCGAGTGGTGCACGTAGTCGGCGTAGCTGGGGTCGAGTGCAAGGAAGCCGGTGTCGAAGTTGTTAGCGTTCATGTTGGGCGAGTCGTCGCTGATGACGACCACGTGTTTGGACGATTCGGCCCGGATGAACGGAGACCACTCGGGGGCCGTGTCGAGGATGTCATCCCATGCGCTGGAGCTGCTGACCCGCTCGTCGATATGGTTGAACAGCGGGAGGTTCGTGTCCTCGCTGGGGCAGCCCCCTGCGCCCAGCGGTGGGTCGATGCAGATCCCGTTGCCGTCGCTGGGGTAGCTGGAGATCAGCACCACGTGCACGTCGATGCCGCTGCCGATGATCTGCGTGCTGAAGTCGTTGAGCCGATCCTGAACTTCGCTCGCCTCGAAGCTCATGGAGCCGGAGTTGTCGACCACGAAGATGATGTCGGCGGGCAGTGGGACCAGCTCGGCCGCCTCGCTGACTGCCGCGCATTCCTCTTCCTGGGGAGCCTCGCCCGAGGTCCCGGATCCAAGGTCGAATTTCGGCCCGTCTTCGCCGCCGGAGCCGCCGGAGCCATCATCCTCAGATTCGCCCGAGGTCTCTGCGTCGGTTTCGCCGCCCTCGGTGCCGACTCCGGTGAGCCCTCCCAGCGTGCCCACGCTCGCCTCGGTTTCATCGTTGTTGCCCCCGTCGTTGCAGGCCACAACGAGGAGCGTAGCGGCAGCTACAGCGATTCCAGCGTTCTTTGAGTACGAGACAGCCCAACCCATCGGAGGGTTGGACACCGCTGCGGGCTCAGGTTCCAGCCCCGCTGCGAGAAAGTCTGCTCACTCCTTCGCCGGAGCGGGCGAAGGCTTGTCACCACCGGGCGCGTCTGCGGGCGGCGGGGCCGTGCCAATGCTGCCGGGGTCTTTGGCGTCGACGACCGGCACGTCCTCGGTCGGCATCGCGAAGTTGGCCTCATCGACCTCCGCGTTGAGCTCCACGACGCTGAGCTCTTGCGTGAGCTCCATGAGAGAGGCGTCGGTGACCTGCTTGTAAGGGATCTTCATACCATCGACGTCACGATAGTCGGTGGACCGAATCGTGACGGGCATCGACCCCATAGGGCTGAACACCTTGAACGACTGCTCGACCATCAGGTGGTTGGTCGCATCGATGGTGACCGTGAGGATGGCGCCGGACTTGGCGCTGAGCTCGATATCGTAGGCTTTTTTACCTTCGATGTCGCGCTCTGCGACGGTCGTGGCTTTCTCGAAGAAGTTGGGCCAATCGGCGGTGAGTAGCAGGCTGCTGGCCCACATGTGCTGCTCGGCTTCCTTGCCGTCGAGCTTGCGCAGGCCGTTGATCGGCTCTTCCGCCCAGATGAGGTCGCCCTTCTTTCCGCTGCGGTTGATGCCCAATCCCGGGATGGTCTGGACCATGTAGAAGTCGCCGCCCTTCCACCATGTTTCGACCTTGCCGCTGAGGTTTTGCTTGGGGGCGCCGATGGTTCCTTCGAGGTGAAAGCTCTTGACCGACTCGAGCTTTGCTTTTCCGCCGACGGCGTCGACCGACTTGGCGAGCAGATCCGCCGCATCGGGGAGCGATGCTTTCGGCGGTGTCTCCGCCGCCGGCTCGTCGACCTGCTCAGCATCCTTGTCGTTTTCGGGCGCGGTTGCGACGTTCTTCTCGTCGTCTGCTGACGTGCTGGTGGTGGCCTTGTCACAGCCTCCGAGAAGCAGGGCGGCAGTGAACAACATGGAGGGGTATCGGCGCATCATGAACCTTTTAGATCGGCGACTGCCGCTTCGAGAACGGGGTCTTTGCCCGCGACGAAGTCAGCGACGGTTTCGGGAACGATGTGGTCGGGGACGACACCGAGCCCTTCGACAAGCACGCCTTTGGGCGAGCGATAGTCGCCCACGACGTATTGAAAGAGTGCACCTCCGTCGAGCTGTTCGATGAGGGAGGGGAGGGCAGCGCCCGCAGAGGGGCCGCCGCCGTAGATCGTGACGCGACCGAGGTCGCGCATGCCAGCCGCAAAGATCTCCGACGTGCTGGCGGTGCCCTCGTCGACGAGGAGGGCGACAGGCCCGGAGAACGGATCGGCACCGGGCGTGACGTTGAACTCCTGGGTGAACTCCCGCATCTCGAGCTTACCAAGGCTTCCAGGCTCGGTCAGCAGGCTGCGGGCGAGCGAAACCGACATCGGCCCGACGCCGCCGGGGTTGCCTCGCAGATCCAGCACCAACGCGGTCATGCCCTGGGCGCGAAGGTCTGCCAACGCAGCCTGCAGCTTGGGAAGCATGGGCAGCATCCAGACGTTGAAGGCGAGCACGCCTACGGTTGTGCCCTCGAACATCCGGTGCTCGACGCGCGTGGGTACGTCGGTGAGGTTGCCCAGTGACATCGTCTCCGACGCGTCCGCAACGCAGGGGAGCGAAGTCGGCGCGGCTTCGCCGTGGAGGGTGACCGTTCGAGCCTCGCCCGCGGTGGCGCAGGAGAGCTTGGCCGCCGCCAGCCGAGCGGTGACGCTCGCGAACTCCGCGGCGCGTTCGGTGCGCTGCTTTGCGCGCTCGGTCAGCTCCGATACGGGCGTCCCGGCAACCTTGTCGATCACCGCCCCCGGCTTGACGGCAGAGTCCGCAGGCGCGTCGACCACGACGAGTTTTCCCTGAATCCACCGCAAGTCGAGGTCGACCGAGGTTGGTCCCATCGCCTCGTCGCTGCCCCCGGAGAACAGCTTCACGTGGGATTGTCCCAGCTCGTCCAGCATCTCGTTGATCACCGCAAACGCCTCGGTCTGGTCCCGCGTCTGGGCCAGCTTCTTCCCGTAACGCACGCGGGCCTGTGGCCAGTCCACGCAGCCCAACGTGGGGTCGTAGTGCTTCTCGAGGACCAGGGTCCAGGCCTGCTCCAGCGTTCGACGATAGCGGCTCTCGGGGAGCGGCTCTGGGTCGGAGAGGTCCGCCTTGGACCAGTCGGTGCAGGTCTCTTCCTTGGCGTGGGTCTCCGTCTCGGGTGCCGGCTTGGCGTTGGTCGAGGCGTCGGGTGCGGGCGCCGGCGTGTCGGCTTTGTCGGGGTTGATCGTAGGCTTGGCAGGAGCGTCGAGCGGCGAAGCGCCATCGCAGGCCACGAGCATGAGGCTGGCGGCGAGTCCGAGGCGGGCGAGCATGCACGGCACTTCTACCAACGAAGGCGCCCGACGTCCGGTTTCGGCCTCATTTTCGGGGGGGCGGGACCCTTCGCGGTGCCAATGGGGACCTCAAGTGGGGGACCGGAGAATGGACGCGAACACGAAGATAAGTGTGTTGGGGCTTGCGCTCCTGCTGGGATGCGGCAACTTCGAGGAATCGCGGGGGACTCCTGGTAGTGGGCTCGGTGTGGGCACGCTCGGCAAGGCCGATAGCGACACCGAAGGCAGCGACACCGATGCTGCAGGCACCTGGGGAGACGAGTGGGGCTCTGGCGGCGGGAGTTCGGGGGCTGGTCCCGTGGACTCTGGGCCAGCGTTCGACGTGGGAGACGGCGACAGCGCGAACCCGGACGGGGCTGACTCGTGCGGGACCGACTGCGAGTGCACCATCCCCGAACACCAGCCCTGCGACGGCGCGACCGGTGATCCGTTCCGCGCGATGGGTCTGGGATGTCCCGGAGAGCTTGCGGTGCAGTCCTCGGTCACAGGTCCACCCGGCGCGATCGGGGTTCGTTCTTCCTTCGGCGCCAATGGAACGTTCGCCCCCCGCGAAGGCCAGAGCTACGCGGTGATTGGATCGGGCTTCGTCACGGACCTGGACTTCCAGACCCCACCGGGCGACAGCAACGCCGACCCGCTCCATTGCAACGATGACCTCGGTGGGCAATGGGACCTGGGCGGGACGCTCCCGCCACCGCTTCAGGTCGGAGGCGTTGCAGGCGACTGCGCCACAGATCCCGTCCTGGTCGGGACCGGAGACTGCTCGAACACGGTCGCCGGTCAGTTCAACCAGGGCAGCGCGGCCAACGACTACGTCGAGCTTCGATTCGAGTTGGACGTGCCCATCGACGTCGTCTCGCTGAGCTACGACTTCGCGTTCTTCTCCACCGAGTACCCGTTCTACTTCAACTCCCCGTTCAACGACATGTACGTCGGCTGGCTCGAGTCCGAGGCCTGGACCGGAAACATCTCCTTCGATGCGATGGGCAACCCGATCTCGCTCAACGCGGGGTTCCTGGAGTACCGCGATGACGGGGGCAACCTGCCGGAGTTCCAGGGCACGTGCATGCGGCAGCACGCGGGCACCGGATGGCTCAGCACCAGCGCGGGGGTCTCTCCGGGTGAGCACATCACCGTCGCCTTCGGAGTCTTCGACCTCAGCGATTCGGATCTCGACAGCTACGTGTTCTTGGATAATTTCCAGTGGGGCTGTGAGCCCGGCGCACCTGTGACGACCCCTGAGGGGTAGGCCCCGATATACTGCGCATGTCCCATGTCCGTGAACTGGTCCGCCGTTGCAAGTGACACCGCCCATCGCCCTTGGCCCGTACCCGATCGGAGTTGGGTGATGACGATGAGCTGGCTCGATCTTCTGTTCGCACACTGGCGCGTGCCGGTCGAGCATATCGCCAAGCAGCTTCCCGCAGGGCTTGAGGTGGACACGTTCGAAGGCGAAGCGTGGGTGGGCGTGGTTCCGTTTTGGATGGACAACGTCACCGGACGCTTCTTGCCGAACGTCCCGGGGCTGTCGCGGTTTCCCGAACTGAATGTGCGGACGTACGTGACCGCCGGTGGCGAAAAGCCCGGCGTGTGGTTTCTCAGTCTCGATGCAGATCAGCGCCTGGCCGTGTGGGGCGCGCGGACGTTCTTCGACTTGCCATACGTGCGCGCCGATATGGACTGCCGCAAGGATGACGAGGGCTGGGTTCACTACCAGAGCCACCGGACCGACGACCGCATGGGACCGGGCGTCTTCGAGGGGCGCTATCGGGGGGTGGGCGAGCCGTACCGCAGTCAACCGGGAACCCTCGAAGCCTGGCTGACCGAGCGCTATTGCCTGTACGCCGCGGACGAGGACGGCCGGGTTGGTCGCGGCGAGATTCAGCACGTGCCGTGGTCCCTGCGACGCGCCGAGGCGGACATCCCGGTGAACACGGCAGCGGACGCGCACGGGCTCGAGCTGTCCGGAGAGCCGCTGCTGCACTTTGTCGACCGCATCGATGTCGTGGGCTGGATGCTCGAGCGCCTGGGTTGATCGCGCTCGCGTCTCGATCCGTCCCAGATTCGCTCTTTTTCTCCCTGAGCCAGGCGGCAAGAGATCCTTGGGTGAGTGCCGCATGGCAGGTGAGCCTCGAGGACCTCGAGCGCAAGGTGCTCGACCGCGAGCGGAGTCCAGACGTGGCCACGGCCGTTCGTCAGGTGCTGAGCCGTCTCGGCCGCCACGGGCCCAAGGTCTCGCTGAACATCGCGCTCGAAGCCCTTTCTCAGCTGGAAAGCCTGGGATTGGGGCTGAGCATTCGAATCTGTTTCGTACGGGCGCAACTCATCCTCGAGTCGGCCCAGCATGCTCACCAGCAGTCCCGAGATGGGGTCCGTTGAAGGATGGGAGCTTGGAGTCCCCCGTCGTCCTGCATCCGGTGAGCTCCTACTCGGCCGACGTGGCCGCCTTCGGAGCCTTCTTGCGGTTGGACTTGGTGTCGAACGCGAAGCCCCAGAACACGGCGATCCCGCCCTCGGCCGCGTCTCCAAAGAACGTCTCTAGGCTCCACCGCGGCGCAAACTCATACTCGACTTCGAGCTGCGCCGTGTTCTCCCCCTGCGGCGCGTTGTGGTGGTACTCGGTCTCGGCGTAGACGTTCTTGGTTACGTTCTTGCCGACCGAGAGGATGGGCTGGTCCGTCGAGTCGCCGAAGCCAACGCCGATCTTGTCGACCCGCAGCTTCTGGCCGATCTGCCGCTGGAGCGCGCTGTTGGACATGGCGGCAAGGATGCTCGCGGCCTTGTCTTGCACTTCTTCGGAGTCGGCACCCTGCGTGTCGGTGGTGCCGGTCACCAAGATCGTGAAGATCTCGGACTGCGGGAATGCGGGGACGGAGGACAGCTCGAACTCGGGGCGTGCTGCCGGTCCGCGAATGGCGACCGAGATGACCACGTCCTCCACCGAGGTGTTGGCCGTGACATCGAGGAAGGGCATCGCGCTGCCGTCATCGGAGAGGTAGACGTCCCCCTTTTCGAGGTCGAAATCGTTGCCGAGAAGGGAGAACGTGCCCTTCCCTGCGCTGAGCTTGCCCGACGTGGTGGCACCGCCGTCCTCAACCGTCGTCTCGAGCTTGCCTCCCCAGCGCATGTTGATCGAGGGCCCGATGATGCTGATCTCATCGCCGAAGTCGACCTGGATGTGCTTGGGGATTGGCGCGATGTCTGCCTCTTCCGACGTCTCGAGCGGGACAGGTTCTGGCCTTGAAAGATCGGCGAGCACGACGTTGGAGTTCGAGGGGATGGTGTCGGCGGCGGAGATACTCGTTGCGTAGACATCGACGT
>CAYGTG010000462.1:0-6652 GCA_964352485.1 uncultured Nannocystaceae bacterium
CTGCAACCGCCGGGTCATCTGGCGAGGCGTCCTCGTCATCGAGCACCTCGATCACCTCTCCGCCTGCGTCCCCGGGCCGCGCATCGACGACATCGTCCCGCGCGTTGAGAGCCGCAGCGTCAGCGTCTGCGAGGCTTCGGCTGGAGTCCGACACATCGGCCGGTGCGGCCGCGCGGCCGCGGTTGGGCGCCACCGCGTCGGCTTTAGGCTCGGGCCGGAGCATCGTCCAAGCCAGGCCAACCCCTACAGCGGCCACAATGCCAAGCAGGAAGAAGGGCACCCTGCGGCCCCGCTCCTCCTCCACGGCGGCTGCTTCGGCGGACACGTCGACATCCGTCATCGCGCCCCCGTCCGACGTGGGAGAGATCTCGGTGTCACTGGCGTCCGTCGCTTGCGTCGCACCACCGGGGACATCCACGCCGCCGTCGACGGAGACTGTGGCACTCAATCGAGCCACCTCCCGACGATCGCGGACCTCGGATGCACAAGCTGAGAGCACGAACTCTCCGACCGCGGGTCCCGAGGCGAGCAGCCCCGCCTTCATCGCGGCCGCTCGAATCGCCTCGGACATTTCTCGGGCTGAGGCGAAGCGTTCTGCGGGATCTCGCTCCAGCGCTCTGAGCACGACGTCGTCGAGGAAAGCGTTGGGCTTCCTGCCCTCGGTGCTCGGCCGCGGAATGGTGCGATCGAGGATCCCTCGCATGATCTTCGCCTCGGAGTCGGCCTGTTGGGCGAACAACGACGTCCCCGTCAGCGCTCCCCAAAGCGACACGCCAGCGGCCCAGATGTCGACGCGATGATCGACCGCCTCGTCATCGATGAGCTGTTCTGGCGCGAGGTAGGCCAGCTTGCCCTTACGCACGTCCCCGAGCGTTTCGGTCAAGCGGATGCGGGCCTTGGCGACGCCGAAGTCGGCGATCCGCGCGGCGCCATCGGTGCCGATCAAGATGTTCTCGGGCGAGACGTCGCGATGCACCAGGTCGAGGCTGTTTCCCGCACCATCGGTCACCGTGTGCGCGCCGTGCAGTCCTTCGAGCGCGTCGACAAACACCGATGCGACGACGTCCTCGGGGAGCGTCCCTTTCTTTCGCTTTGCCAGCGTAGAGAGCGACACCCCCTCGACATAGTCCATCACGATGAAGTGCTGGTCGTCTCCGTCCGAGCCGACGTCGTTCACGGCGACGACGTTTTGGTGGTTGATGCGGGACGCAAGCGCGGCCTCGTCCCGGAGCATGGAGACGAAGTTCGGATCGTTGGAGAGGTGCGCGTGCAGAAGCTTGAGGGCGTAGAGGCGGTTGACGCCCGCGTCCCGGCTTCGGCGGGCCAGGTAGACGGTGCCCATCCCGCCACGAGCGATCTCGGTGATCAGCTGGTAGTCCCCGACGGTCACCACCTGCGGAGCCGGTGTGAGGTTGTCCTCCGAGATCTTGGAGCGCTCCAGCACGTGGATGTCGGCGGAGCTTCGGCGCTCACCACCCAACAACGGATAGAGCACCATGCTGAGCGCCGGCGTCGTGAAGGGCCGCATCAGACAGGGAAACTGCTCCGCGCCGCGAAACGGGATCCGATTTGCGCGCGAAGTCAGCAGAACAACGGGGACCGGGGAGCTCGTCTTGGTCTCCAGCTCATCGATGAGATTCTTCGCCTCCTCGGCTCGGCTGCAGTCGATGATGGCCGCGCGGAAGCGCTGCACCCGCGCGAGTTCGATCGCTTCTTCGATCGTGCCCGCATCGCTGACTTCGAACCCTTCGAGGCGCAGCCCGGTCGTGGTGACCTTCCGAGTGACCGGATCGTGGTCGAAGTGCAGAAGGTGCTCCGCCTCGATGGAGATCGGATCGATCATCTAAAAGCGCCCCCCCAGCCCGCCACCGGGCTGGTGCGTCCAAACGACCGGCTGCAGCACCGGCCCTCGGGCGGCCTGCCCTTTGTTGGACCACCGTCCCCAGTCCGTGAGGGTCGCGAGCACCACGGTCACAACGCCCAGGCCGGCAGTCACGCCGATGAGCGCGTTGGTTCGTCGCTCCGCGTCCTGTCCGTTGTTCAAGCGGTCGCGCGTCGGGTCAGCTTCATACTCGTCGTTGATTCCAACGACGTCATTGCCGCTCCAAATCAACGCTCCTCCCGCGCCGGCCGTCGCCACAGCGCCAACGATGAACCATGCCGGCGACAGTCGGGCGCGCCGAGGTTTGGTGTCGACGGCGTCCACGCGATCGGCAGGCATCGTCGCCGGGTCATCCGGGTCCGGCTGCTCGGGCTCCGGCGGTCGCTCTGCCGAAACGCTCGTGACCTGGTCCGCCTCTCCCTCGACCTCTTCTCGCTGAATGAGTTCTTTGCCGAAGACGATCTCCAACTCGTGGCGACCGGGCTGCAGGAACACCTTGTGCTCGATCGAAGGAACATGAGACAGCGCCTTGCCCTCCGAAGAGATCGTGCACGGCGTGTCGCAGTCGATCTCGACCGTGAGGAGCTTCTGCGTCAGTCCTTCGAGCATGGACGCGGACAAGTCTCGAGATTCGCTGTCGTTGTAGCGGCGCCCGAGAGCCCACGCGAGCGAGGCTGCGCGATCGGGGCGGCCCGCCATCTCGTAGTTCTTGATGGCCGCCCGAAGTGCCTCCGGCGACGCCACCAGAGAGTCCGCGAGCTCGAACATCTCAGCGGCGCGAAGGTGGTCGCGTCCCAGCTCGGCCCGCTGTCCCTGCTCGTAGGCGTTCGCGGCGGCGGATGCGTCACCAGAGGGAGCTGCCAACGCGCGCCCAGGACTTGCAAACAGGCTCAACGAAAGGGCCAGCAATGCGAAATTCGAGGAGGTCCGTAGAAATGGAATGTGCATCGGGCTGCGCAAAGTGAAACGGTCTTTACCGTAGTCGCATTGATCGCTTATTGGAAGTGTGGTTCTTCGCGCAAGTCTCCTTACGTGAGGCCACACAGGGTATGCCCCATGACAAGCCGAGCGTCGAAAAACGCATGCGTCGAGATCAATTCGCCGCCTTCGTTCACGCAGTGTCAGACAACAAGACGGACTGCGCTGATGCGCAAGCCTTGCTCGCACCACGGAACACTGCGTTGCGCCCCAGATCGGCGGCGACACGGTAACTTGAAGCCATGCGGCGAAGAGAGTTCCTCATATCCGGATCCGCCAGCGCAGCCACCCTCTGGCTGCCGGCATGCCAAGGGAAGTCGGAGCTTGTGCGAGAGCGGAGCATGGGTCCCACATCTGCCGTCACGACGAAGATCCGCGCTCAGGCGAGAACGGACGGCGACGCGGCCACGCTCTCCCGGATCTTCCCGTCCCCGCAATTGAGGAACTTCGACCCGTTCGTCTTGCTCGATGACTTCGACGTCCACGCGCCCGCGGGGTTCCCCACCCATTCCCACCGCGGGTTCGAAGCGTTCACCTACATGATCGAGGGCGCGTTCGAGCACCGCGACAATCTGGGCAACGTCTCGACGATCACCTCCGGAGGCACGCAACGCTTCAACTCTGGCCGCGGAGCCAAGCACTCGGAGATGCCCGGGAGTCAGGGGAGCAACCGCGGTCTTCAGCTTTGGGTGAACCTGCCGCGGAGGCTCAAGCGAATGGAGCCCGAATACACCGGCCACCAGGGCGACGCTCTTCCGCTCCGCGAGGACCCGCGCGAGCGTACGAGAATCATCTCGGGCGGCTCCTCCCCGGTGGCCCTGCACACCGAGGTCGACTATCGCGACATCACGCTGCTCGCAGATTCGTGGTCGACCACGATCCCAGCGGGGCGAAACACGCTCATCTACGCCATCGAGGGCACGCTCACCGTGGGCGCGTATACGGCCGTGCGCGGCGACGCGCTGCTGCTCGAGCCGGGCGCACTCCTCGTCGGCGGATCGCGCGGGAGCCGGTTTGCGTTCCTGAGCGGACGACCGCACGGTGAGCCGATCGTGCACCGAGGCCCTTTTGTAGATTGATCCAGGCGGGGGGTGTCCCTTGGCCACGGATGCGCTTGCCCGACGACATCCCGCGATGGAGAGTTCGAAAGGTCCTGCGGGACCTGTGTTTCCATGCAGTGCTTTGCGTCCAACGCCGCGGTCGACCCGACCCTGATTCGAGTTCGCGGTCCCGGTTTCGGCACTCCGATCGGGTCTTGCGAGGTCGCGACGGTGAGGGCCCTGCTCAGTGCCGACGAGGCCGAGCACAGGCTTGGTCATCTGTTCACCCGCTTCGTCGAAAAAATCCGTCGAGAGCACGCGCGAGGAGAGATGGTGACGGCGCACCACTGGGCCCTCCAAAGCTCCACCCAGATTCACAGCAACCTGGCGCTGTCGCTTCGCATCTTCCGAGAGCTTCTGCCCCAAGCGTTCCTGATGACGCTGTTCGGGCCCTCAGATCCCGACCACGCCTCGCCCTACCTCTTCAACGGACTCGAGGAGCTGCGGGGCATCGACGGAAACCTGGTGTTCACGGGCACCGCGTTGGTCTGCGAACTCGAAGCGAAGACCGAGAACGTCGCGGGGCCGCGCGTGGCTAGCGGGGCTAGCCCACAGACTCACGACCATGCGGAACCGTGTAGTCCAGCTCAGGGCCCAGAGGAACGATCCCAGACGGATTCACCGATTCGTGCGACCCGAAGTAGTGGCGCTTGATGTGCTCGAAGCTGCACGTCGAGGCGACCCCGGGCATCTGATAGATCTCCCGCGTGTAGGCCCACAGGTTCGGGTAGTCGACGAGCCGCCGAACGTTGCACTTGAAGTGCGTCACGTAGACCGGGTCGAAGCGCAGCAGCGTCGGGAACAGACACAGGTCTGCCTCGGTGAACTGGCCGCCGACGAGGAAACGGCGGGTGGAGAGGTGTGCTTCCCAGTGATCGAGCGCGTCAAACAGCTCGGTCACCGCGCTCTCGTAGGCCTCTTGCGTTCGTGCAAAGCCGGATCGGTACACGCCGTTGTTGACCTCGTTGTAGAACGACGCCGCAGTGTCGTCGATCTCGCCGAGCAGCTCGGCGGGCGCCAGCTCCACGTCGCGCGTCCACAGTCCGCGGAACTGCGTGGTCAACATGCGGAGGATGTCGCGGGACTCGTTGTTGACCAACGTCCCGGTCTTCTTGTCCCACAGCACCGGCACCGTGGCGCGACCGGTGTAGCCCGCGTCGCCCTTGGCGTAGAGCTGGTGCAGGTAGTCGATCCCGTTGACCGAGTCGGGGATCTCGGCCTTCCCCTGCGCAAACACCCAGCCGTTTTCGAGCATCAGCGGATGACACACGGAGACTGAAATCGCGTCCTCGAGCCCGAGCAACGCCCGCGCGATCAGGGTGCGATGCGCCCACGGACAGGCGTATGAGACATAGAGATGATATCGACCCGCTTCAGGCGCGAAGGGGGTCGATCCGTCTGCCTTGACCTGGTCGCGGAAGCTCGCGGACTTCCGGACGAACCGGCCGTCGCTGTCGGTCGGAAAATGGTCCTCGGTCCGCCACGTGCCTTCAAAGAGATGACCCATCGCCGACAGGCTGCCACGCATCTCCAGCTTCGCGAGCCCCCGCCCGCGGAACCGACTGTTCCGGTGCTCAAGACGCTCCGCCGGCCCGAGCGCGGACGAGAACGTGCCGCCTCCACTCGCCTGGGCCCAACGCAGGGTCCGCGATCAGTACGACTCGCAGCGGCTGTTGCTCTCGGCGCACTTGACCCGCACGTGAATGTGGACCCGGTGTCCGCTGGCGTGGCGAACCACGCCTTTGTTGGTGCCGCGCCGGCTCGGATACTGGATCGCCCCCTCCAGCTCGGACGCGGACGCCCCTGCCCGCTGCGCAGCCTTGCGTAGCGCCTTCTGGCGGCTCGTCTCCAAGAAGATGTACTCGACCTCCCCGCTATCGACGAACGCCTTCACCAAGGCCCACGACAGGTCCCAGTCGATCGCCGAGAGGCTGTTGTTGTCCTTGGCCACACCCCTGCGCCGGGGCAATCGAATGTCGGCATCGCGGCCGGCCTGATGCGAGCCGTGGGGGCGAAGCCGTCCGCCGCCCTTCTTGCTCAGGTCGGCGATTTTGATCTCCCCGCGGTAGCCGGTCTCGGCCCGAAACGCGGCGATCGAATCGTGAATCACCGTGACCGCGTGCGACGAGCCGTACGAACGCTCGGGGTCTCGCAGGGTGTAGTGCTCACTCTCGGGCAGCTGGATCCCGTTTTGGATTCGGCCTCGGTTCGGCTTTCCAATCGACAGCGCGTTGACTCGCACGCTCAGTCGGTCGGGCGTCGGACCCGAGCCTCCCTCGGTGCCCTCCTCGGGCGCAGGCTTGGCAACTTCGAGCGGGTTCGTATAAATGGTGAGCTTCTGCCCGACCTTGAACGCCCGGGGGACCTTCTTGTTCCAGTACCTCAGGTCACTCTCACGAACGTTGTGAGCCTTGGCGATCTCGGCCCATCGGTCCCGGCTCTTCACCGTGTAGGTGATCTTCTCGCGCGGCGGCGGAACGCGGCGCGCCTTGATACGGAGCACCTGGCCGGCAAAGATCCACTGTTTCTTTTGAAGCCGCTTGTTCCATCGAACGAGCTCTTTCTTCGACACGCCGTAGCGGGCCTCGATGTCCTCGATGCGCTCTCGCGGGACAACCTTGTGCTTGACCCAGGGGCGCTCGGTCTCCTCGCCCTTCCCGGCGCCGAACTCCGCAGACCCCCCGTCGGCGCG
>CAYGTG010000463.1:0-6645 GCA_964352485.1 uncultured Nannocystaceae bacterium
GAGGCGATCCAAGGGGGCGAGGCGTCGTTCGAGCAGCGCGCTGTCGTCGGTCTCGCGTGCGTGGTCCATCAGCAGGTGGTGAAGGGAGGGAGCGTCGGACGCATCGAGCGTGGAGCCCAGCCATTCGACATCTCCTCTGAGGACCGAGAGGACCGAGCCCACCTCGGTGGCGAGCGTCAGGCGCTCGAGGACGCAACGCTCGATGAACATGCGAACAATCTCGACTCCCGCGCCGCGACGGGGAGCGCTCCATCGCTGCATGTCTTGCGCTCGAGCAGCTTTGACCCATTCGGACATCGAACCGCGAGCCCCCGTCCCGAAGGCCGCAACGACTCGGCCGCTCTCGAGAGCGAACGCGAGCCCGTCCTGCCCGTGGCCGATGAGCACGACGCCCGTGGGGTCTCGGGAGGCGAGACCGCCGAGCACCTCGATCGCCGGCATGCCTTCTGCGGACGTGGCGCGGATGGCGTTGACGCGATTGCGGTCTTCGCTCACGGTGGCGATTGCCTTGTTTGCGAGGGTGATGTTCTCCCGCGGTCTTGTCTCGGGAGTTGGGACCGCCCGAAGGTGAGGCCGCTCCCCGTTCCCCGCGTGCCCATCGAGCTTTCGTCCAGGTTCGCCCATCTTCAGGCTCCTCTTTGCGGCTGGTGTCGCTCGGTGGCCACCGTGTGACCCAAGAATCCCGAATCTGGACGGTATTCCCCCGGGCAGAGCATGTTCATGACGATCCGTCCCGAACTGATGCATGCCAGGAGGCTCCGAGCTGCCTAGAGAACCTGGCGAGACCGTGATGAACACCAACGAGGCAACCCTTCTCGACTGTCGTGGGCAACGGTGCCCACAACCGATACTCGCGCTATCAAAGCAGGCGCGGGGCCTTGCGGCCAATGGGGGGCTCGTGGAAGTCCTCGCCGACGACGATGCCTTTCCCCTCGACCTCAAGGCTTGGTGCAGAAGTGCCGGGGCCGAGCTTGTGCAACTCACTGAGGACGACGGCGTCAACCGAGGAATCGTTCGCGTGCCAAGTCGCGGCGCCGCAAATACTCGGTCATCCAGGGCGGAGCGAGTGCCGAAAGCCCCGCCGACACCACCGGAAGTGAAGGTGAACGAGTTGCTCGACTGTCGCGGCGCGCGGTGCCCCGAGCCGATACTCAAGCTCTCTCGGCTCGCTCGGACGGCGTCGCCGGGGACGACGATCGAGATCGTTGCGGATGATGACGCCTTCCCTCTCGACTTGGAGAGCTGGTGCCGGAGTTCAGGTGTGGTGATGGAGTCGCTCGAGACTGTGGGTATGGAACACCGCGCCAGCTTGAGGGTTCCCGAGACGAGAACCTCGGCCCAGCCCGCGCCGCCCAAAGCGTCCGCAACAGCACTCGCTTCCGCAAACTCGCCCTCGGCTCCGGCCCAGGAACCATCGTCGTTCGCGTTCACTGCGGACCTTCGCCGCCTCGACCCCTCAGGCTGGAAGCCCCTGCTCGACGCGGCCGCGAGCGGGCTCAGTGCAGGGCAGGCGATGCGGGTCTTCGTGCCCGACGCAGCGTCCGTCGGTGCGATCACCCGCTGGTCTGTCGAGACCGGTCATGCGATCACACGTCTTGAGACGTCCAAAGAGCCCTGCGTAGACATCTCGATCGTGGAGGGTGGACAGACGACTTCGGACGAGACGGCCTTGGTCAAGGCGAGCTCCGCCGCGGACTGCACCTTGCTCGTCCTTCACAACGACCACGAAGCCCTGCTCGCGTCGCTTCTTGTGGCTGTTGGTGCGGCCAGCCAAGGGCGAGATGTCGTGGTGTTCTTCACCTTCTGGGGCCTCAACCTGCTGCGGGGGGACACGCCCAACCCGGACGCTCCGCTCGAGAAGGTCAGTTGGATGCAAGCGATGATGAAGAAGATGATGCCGGCGGGTCCGAAACGTCAGTCGCTTGGACAGATGAACTTCGGCGGGATGGGCAAGATGATGCTCGGCAAGATCATGGACGACAACAACATCATGTCCTTGCCGGATCTGATGGCGACCGCCGAGTCACAGGGCGTTCGGTTCATTGCGTGCACCATGAGTATGGACGTGATGGGAATCCGCAAGCGCGACCTTGCGCCGCGCAGCAACCTCGAGTTCGGAGGCGTGGCCGCGTTTGTCGACGCGGCCTACGGATCCGGGATGAGCCTGGTTTTCTAGCTGGAACTCATCGCGCCACGCCCTGAGTCACTCGCAGTCCAGGGTCTTGGTCGAGACGACCACGTCGTCGATGTAGCGACGATGGTCCTCTTGCAGGGGTACCTGCATGAACGTGGGAAGGGACACCACGTTGAAGCCGAGGTCTGTGCGGGAGCCCCGGAAGTTGAGGTCCGTGATCGACGCGTCAGCTTGACCGTCGACGAAGACCTCGAGCAGCCCATCCGAGTTTCCCGCGCTGTTGAGTCGCGCATGGACGACCGCGCAGTGCCACTGCTGCACGACCGACTCTTCGAACACTGCGACCTCTCCGGGTTCCCCTCCGAGATAGTCCAGGAGATCCCAGTCGTTGGCTCCGTCGCATGGGACATCGCTCCCGAACACGCACGTGAACGCGCCGTTGCGAATCGCGGGTTCGGATTGGCCGGCAGTGATCCGTGCTTTGAACGTGGAGGCCCAACTGGCGTCGTTCTCGAAACCATCGATCGACAGCAGGTCCCCCGGACCCTGCACGGGCCAGCCCTGGTCAGCACGAAATCGCAGCCGGACCCAGACCTCGTCGAACTGACTGGTCGGCGCTGCGACGTTGATGGCTTCGGGCCCCTGGCCAAAGCGGATCAACGCGTGTCCGACCCAGCTGTCGTCGGCGGAGTGTGTGATCTCCAGGGCGTCGCGGCTCTCAAACCCGGGCCCGCCGATCGCCAGTCCAGAGCCGTCGACGTCGGCGAAGTGGTTCGCGAGGTCGCCCACGTCCTCAAAGTCTTCACACAACACCCAGCTCTCGGGCAGGGGTTGCGGGCACCCGCCGACGACCTCAACGTCGTCGGTGTCGTCGGTGCCGTCGGTGCCGTCGGTGCCGTCGGTGCCGTCGTCGGTCCTGGTCTCGCCGTAGGTCGTGGATGTCTCGCCGCTGGAGGTCGTGGTGGCCGGCGGTGAGGTCTCCGCGCTGGTGTCGGTCGAGCCCGCCTCGCCGACAGAGGATTGACTCGTGCTGTCCTCCTCGCCTCCGGACGTGTCTGCCGCTGGCGTCGAGCCGTTCGGTGAGGTCCCGGACTCGAACGTGCATGCGACCAGGCACAGTGCGGCGCACCAAGACCATTTCACCGACATCACGGCCCACCATACCAACGCGGTGGCGTCGCGCGACTCAGACGCAGCGAGGCTATGAGATGTGCTTTAGGGCGGTCGGAGCGGCGCTCTGGGACGGGGCCGAGAACTCGACGTTGCCGCGGCTCTTCAGTTCCCACAGTGCCTGGAGGGTCGGGGCGCGTCCGAAAACGCTGCGGCTGGCCAACTCGTCGACGGTGGCGCGGCCGTCACACATCGCCCAAACGGCCGACAACAGGGCCAGCGGACACGCGTCCGCCTCGTCCAGGGCCGCAAGGTCGCCGAAGCTCGTCTCGTCGTCCGGGACCGCGCGGAGCGCGGGGCGTGCGGTTGCCGGGCCGTCAGGAGCGGCCCCGCGGCTGGGAATCCACGTGACCTGACCCATCCGAGCCTCAAGCCGCGTGATTTCGTCCGCCTCGCGCGCGTGCTCCATCAGCACGCGCTGAAGGTTGGGGGCACGGTCGCGGTCCAGGGACGCGCCGAGCCAGCACACATCTCCGCGGACGACGGTGAGGACGGAACCCGTCTCGCTCGCGAGGAAGAGTCGGTCCAGGACACAGCGTTGGATGAACGCGCCGAGGAGTTGGAGGCTGGAATGCAGGCGGTCCTCGACCCAGACCTTCATGTCTCCAGGGGACGCAGCGGCAGACCACGAGCTCATCGAGCCGCGTGGTTCGGTGCCGAAAGCGGAGATGATGTGGCCGCGGTCGAGCGCGAACGTCAGGCCGCGCGCTCCGTCGCCGATGAAGATCAGGCCCGTGGGATCTCGGGCAGCAAGGCCCGCGAGCACGTCGATCGCAGGTAGCCCCTCAGCCGACGTGGCCCGGACCACGTTCACCCGCGAACGATCCGCGCTCACCGATGCCAGGGCACGTCCCCCGAGCGTGATGACGCGGCGTCCGGAGGTGGGCTCGACAGCGCGAAGGTGCGAGGGCGCGACGGCTTCGTGCTTTGGTGCGTTGGGGGCCATGGAAACTTCGGGTCCAAATTCCCCATCGCGTCCTCGGACACCCATTGCGAGGCTTCTCTCTCTTTGGGACGCAGAATTCTTCGGTGCGGCCAAACCGGGACACCGGCGCGTCTGCTCTGCGCGGGTGGGTCGAACCGACGCGAGCCGAACTACTGCTGTGCGATGGCTTCCGCAGCGGCTTCGGGGTCGAGGGATGCAATGAGGTCGTGCGCCGAGGCCTGCGTGATCGTGGCCATCACCATGTCTCCGCGCTGGGCGGTGCCGTCGGTGAGCACGACCTTGCCGTCGATCTCGGGCGCTTGACCTTCGTGGCGACCGTCGAGAAGGAGGTCGCTCTCGGTGCTGGGGCCGTCAACCAGCACGCGAATGGGCTGACCCACGAGGCCGGCATGCCGCTGGGCACGAATCGCTTCTTGGATCTGCATCAGCTCCGCGGCGCGTTCAGCCGCGATCGCTTCCTCGACGCGGCCGGGCTTCATCGCGGAGACGGTGCCGTCTTCACGGGACCACGGGAACACGCCGAGGTGGTCGATGAAGCCTAGGCTGACGAAGTCCTTGAGCCGCGCGTAGGCCTCGGGCGTCTCTCCGGGGTGCCCCACCAGCATGGTTGTGCGCAGCCACAGGCGCTGGCCGTCGGAGGTCTTCGCGTCGCGCAGCTTTTGGGCCAGCTCGATCACCGCACGCTCGCCGTACCCGCGGCGCATCACCTTGAGGACGTCGCTGTCGACGTGCTGCATCGGCACGTCGAGGTAGGTCGCGACCTTGGGCTGCATCGCGATGCGCTCGATGAGGCCATCGGTGACCGCCGAGGGGTAGGCGTAGTGCAGCCGAATCCACTCGAGGCCTTCGACCTCTACAAGTGCGTCCAGGAGCATCTCGAGGTTGGTCGGCGTATCGAGGTCGCTCCCGTAGCGGGTGAGATCTTGCGCGACCAGGCAGATCTCTTTGGTCCCCGCGCCAACGAGCGCGTGGACCTCTTGGACGACGGAGAACACATCCCGGCTTCGTTGCGCGCCGCGAAGCTTGGGGATGATGCAGAAGCCGCACGGGCGATCGCAGCCCTCCGCGATCTTGACGTAGGCCGTGTGCCGAACCCCGCTCAGCTCGCGCGGCGTCTCGTGGTCGTAGAGGTAGGCGCGCTTGGACAGCTCGCTGACGCCCAACCGCGCGCCGGTGCCCCCGAGAACCTTCGCCAAGCCGAGCATGTCGGCCGAGCCGAGGAAGTGATCGACCTCGGGCATCTCGGCCGCGAGCTCGGTGGGGTAGCGCTGGGTGAGGCAGCCGGCGACGACCAGCTTCTTCTTCGTGCCTTCTTTGGCCTGCGCAAGCTCGAGAATCGTCTCGATCGATTCCTCCTTGGCGGCCTCGATGAATCCGCAGGTGTTCACCACGAGCGTGTCGGCTTCTTCGGCCGAGTCCACCACCTGGTGCCCGCCCTGACGGACCACCCCGAGCATCACCTCGGTGTCGACCTGGTTCTTGGGGCAGCCCAGGGAGACGAAGTAGACCTTGCGCGCATCCATTGAAGCTCGCCGTTTGACACGATCTGCCGCGGATCGCCATGGCGCGTCGCGCGCAACGACTTAAACAGCGGTTTTTCGCGGTTCATGTGAGATCTGATCCTCAATGGCAAACCCACATTGTCCGCCCGCCCAGCTTGACCGGGCTCGCCGCGGCCGCTACCTTCGCGCACCCTTTCGCCAGGCCAAATAAGATCCGATGTCCGTTCGACTCCGACTTGCCCGTGGTGGCGCCAAGAAGCGCCCCTTCTACCGTATTGTTGCCGCTGACACTCGCTCTCCGCGAGACGGCCGCTTCCTCGAGAAGCTCGGCACGTACAACCCCAACACCGATCCCTCCACCGTCGAGCTGAACATGCCCCGCGTGGAGTACTGGATGGGAACCGGCGCTCAGCCCAGCGAGACCGTCGCACGGCTGATCAAGAACGTCGGTTCCGCCGAAGATAAAAAAGAATAACGCGCTAGTAGCGCAACCCCTGCCATCTCGGCGAAGGGTACTGGAACGGGCGTTTGGCAGAAATTGTTGTTTTGCCGGCGCCCGTTTCGTGTGGGATGATCCGTATCTACGCGGCAAACCCCTTTTCCGCTCTGCTACGTCCCTGAGGACGTAACGCTACGCTGCCGCTGGAGCTCCGCATGTCTTCCACCATTTCGCTGAAAGAACTCATCGAGTTCATCGCGCGTTCTCTCGTCGACAAGCCCGACGACGTCCATGTCGATGAAATCTCTGGTGAACAAACCGTAGTCCTCGAACTGCGCGTCGCCAAAGAAGACCTTGGCAAGGTGATCGGCAAGCAGGGCAGTACCGTTATAGCGATGCGCGGGATCTTGAGCGCCTCCGCCTCCACTCTTCGCAAGCCAGCTGACCTCGAGAG
>CAYGTG010000464.1:0-6608 GCA_964352485.1 uncultured Nannocystaceae bacterium
GAACAACAGCTCGTGGTCCTCCGGGGTCTTGGCCAGCGCGTCCTCGAGGACCGCCAGCGCGCCCTCGGAGTCCCCCTGCGACATCTTCTTGGCCGCGGCTTCGATCGGGTCGGACGGCTCGAGGCTCTCGGCGCCGTCGGGATCTTCGGGCGGCGTCGTCGGGTTGGAGTCGCACCCACCGAGCACGCAGAGCAGCACCGCCGCCGAAACGAGAGTCTGACGCATGGGGGCATGGTAGCGGATGCCGAGCAGGCCGGTCGCGCTTGCGCCGGGAACTCCAGAGCCGCCCCTACTCGCCAGGATCCAAGTACGACCCAAGGCGGTCGGTCAGACGGGTCTGCTGGGCCTCACTGAGCCGCTCGACGTAGAACGTATCCACGGCGCGTTCAGCTTCGACGTTGATGCGGGCGAGGACGATGGCGATCCCCTCGGCGGCCAGCGCCAGGGTAATGCGCTCGAGCGTATCCACCTCGGACTCGGTCTCGACTTCGATGATCGTGCGGGTGCCCGACGGATCGTTCTCGAACGTGACCGTGGTCGGCGTTCGGGGTCGCGGTGACCAGGTTCGCGAGGTGCGAGGCTCGGGTGCACGCTGAAGCTCCGCCGGGCCCCAGGGCTCCTCGAGGCGGGCGCGCACCAGATCGATGAGCTCGGGTGAGACGCCGCGTTCCTCCTCGCCCCGGGCCCGCACCCGAAACACATCCACCGCGATCGGGGGAACATCGTTGCTCGAGAACACGTCGGCCGCCATGACCTCGATGCTCAACTCACACAGAACCGACGCGGTCTGGGCGAGCAGTCCCGGCCGGTCCGCAGCCGCCAGGGACAGGCGCAGGCCTCCGGCGCCTACGCTCAGTTCGAGTGCCACCGTTTCGCCCTGGGCCAACATGCGCTGCACCAGAGCACCGTGCTGGTTGCGCAGGTCGGCGTCGAACAAAGTGCGGTAGCGATCCGGCATGCCCACCGGCTCATCGGATGCGGGCTCCTGCTGGCGGGTCCGCCTCGTCCCGCGCCGCAGATGGGCACGGGCGAGCAGGTACAGCTCATCGAGCAGCGCCAGCTTCCAGCCGGTGAGGTTGCCCGGACGCACCGATGCGGTGTCGACCAGCGAGAGCAGGTACAGCTCGGCCAGGCCCTGCGGCGAGCCGACGCGGCGGGCAAAGTCGGCGACCAGCTGCGGGTCGGACAGGTCTCGCTTCTGGCTGAGCATGGGCATCGATAGATGCTCTGCCACCAGCATGCTGCATCGCTGCACATCGGCGTCGCTCAGCCCCAAGCGACGCGCGGTGGCCCACGCGACCTCCGCTCCGCTCTCGCACTGGTCCCGGCCCGACGCCTTGCCCGTGTCGTGCACCAGCGTGGCGAGATACAGGACGCGGTCGTCCTCGAGCTCGAGGTGCAGCGAGGTGGCGAGCGGATAGTCCTTGTTGTGATCGCCTCGTGAGATGCGCTTGAGCATCGTCAACGCCGCCAGCGTGTGCTGGTCGACCGTGTACACGTGATAGGTGTCGTGCTGCATCCGGCCGCGGATGTCCCCGAACTCTGGCACGACGGCCTCGAGCAACCCCAGCTCCGAGGCCAGCTCCACCGCCGAGGGGTGCTCGACATCGTCGGTGTTGGTCAGCAGCTCGAAGAACGCCGCGTGCGCCTGGGTATCCTCGGCCACCCCGGCGTTGGCCGGGACGGCGAAGATCTCGGTGATCGCGTCGAAGGTCGTCCCCCCCAGCGGTACGTGGTGATCCCGCGCCCGCGCCAACGCCCGAAAACACAGCGAGGGTTGCTCCGCCAGCGGTGCTTCGCCGGTGTACACGAGGCGGCCGAGTTCGATCGAGAACCGCTCATCGAGCCGACGCACGATCGAGGCCGTCGCGCGGGGCGGCCGGCAGCGGTCGCGCAAGCGCTTGCCATACCGCAGCAGCGCTCGCGCCGAGCGGTAGTACTCCTGCATCGTAACCTCCACCGCCTCGATCAGGGTCGCGTCGTCACACCCCGGCGGCACGCGGGCCATCAGCGGCGGCAGCAGCTCCTGATAGGCAAATCCAAGTCGCTCCTGAGGGCGTTTGGCAGCCAGGTGAAGCGCGATTCGCAAGCGGAGCACGACGTCGCGCGCCTCTTGCAACACGGCCGCCATACTGGGCGGCACGTGTCCGTCGAGCGCGAGCTGCCCCAGGTCGGCCGTGTGATGCGTGGCCCGCAGTGCCCACTCGAGCGCCGCAAGGTCGCGGAGTCCTCCCGGGCCGTGCTTGAGGTCGGGCTCGACGAGGTAGACCGTGCCACCGTATCGCTCATGTCGCTCCTGCGCTTCGGAGTCCAGCCGGTCGAGGAACTCAGCCCGTCGCGGGCCCAAGAACTCGTCGAAGGCCCTCGCGCGCAGCTCGTCGACCAGCTTCGGATCTCCCAGCAACGGTCGCAGATCGAGCAGCCCGGTGCACGAGGTGATGTCGGATGCCGCATCGGCGAGCCAGGCTGAGGGGTCGTCCGCGCGGACGTTGGCCCGCATCCCGGCATCCCAAAGCGGGTGCACGATGTTCCGGACCAGCGCCTCGACCTGGGGGTCTCCCGCTTCGGCGTCCGGCGCAAGCAGGACAAGATCGAGGTCGGAGTACGGAGCGAGCTCGCGCCGCCCCAAGCCGCCCACCGCCGCCAAGCAGACGCTGGAGACCTCGCGGTTCGCGTTCTCGAGCGCCTCGGCGGCGGTTTCCCGCACCACCGTATCGACCACCTCGGCAAACTGCAGCGCCAGTGCCGTGCCCCCGGCCCCGGCCCGCAATGCGCTGCGGAGGGCGTCTCGTGCGTCTTCGAGCCTCGAAGCGGATTCGGCTGCCATGCTGGGGGACCCTAGCAGGCAAAGTGCCGCTCGCTGAACCCGAGTGTTTCGGGGCCGACACGCACGCCCCTAGCCCTCGGCGACGTCGAGCACCGATTCGATCTCGACGCACCGCTGCCAGTCCGCGCGCGCCATGATCACAGAATCTGTGCGTGAGCCGGGGTTGAAGGCGATGCGATCGTTGCGCAGGATCGAGACATCGACGAGCAACGCGAGCGGGATGATGGGGCGTCCAAACGGAGGCACGCACCCCGGGACGCACCTCGTCAGCTCGAGCAGCTCCGGCGGGGTCGCGAACCGCAGCCGCCGGACCCCCAGCGCGGTGCGCAGACCCTTCGAGCTCGCCCGCCGGGCCGCGCTGATCACCAGGACGACGAAGCGGTCGGCGGCCTTGAGGACGAGCGACTTGCCGCCGATGGACATCGGCTCGCCACGGACGCGGGCGCTCTGCTGCGACGTGAGGGTCGGCGCGTGCCGCAGGCGACGATACGGCGCACCGTGAGCATCGAGATGGGCGAGGATCGCGTCGTGAACCTGCATCACACCGGGTGGAAACACAGCGCTGGCTGCCCGACGATGTTGTCGTAGCAGGTCATCCCCTCGGGGCATCCGGGGGTCCCTGTGTCCCCGCAGTCCAGAGCACAGGCCAGCCCCGGAGCGCCGTTGAGGGCCAGAGTCGTGCAGATGGGTGTGGCCCCGGTGCCGGGGTCGGTGCAATCCACGGTGGGGTCTCGGCATTCGGCCGCGGTGCAGAAGCCCGCGAGCACTTCCATGTCCAGCGTGGTCACAAAGGCGCAGGTGAGGTTCGAACAGTCTGCGAGCTCGTCGCAGGCCGCATAGAGATCCGGCGGGGGTGGTTCGCTGCCCGTCGAGCTGGAGGACGCATCGCCCCCAGTCGAGGACTCGGACGAGCCGCCCGAGGATGAGCCGCCCGAGGACGAGCCGTCCAACGTCGTCGTCCCGAGGTCTGTCGTGCTCGTGGACGCTGCGCCACCGCTTTGGGAGTTCGCGGTGCTGCTGGCCTCGTCCCCGGTCGCGCCCGTGGAGCCCACGTCCTCGGGCGGAACACACGCGCCTGCGACCTGTGGGTTGCCGGCTTCTCCGTAGCGGCGGCCGGTGGGGCATGTCGGGTCCGGGAAGCTGCAGGCGCCCGAGGCTTCGCAGCGCCCGCCCTCCGCTTCGGTACACTCGGCGTTGCTGGAGCAGACGAAGAAGTCGTTGCTGCACCCGGGACCGGCGACGAAGCAGCTGCACACGGCGGCGACACCCCAGCGCGATGCGGAGCGAGCCATACGCCGCAACCAGGGGTGCAAGCAGAGCATGCCCCCATGATACCGATGATACCGCCCCGGTGCCTTGGGAACGACTCGCAACGCCACATTCGCTACCCGGATACCGGATGCGCGCATCGAGACGTGCTCATGAACACGTCGAAGCACTCCATCCCCTCAGGGCACCCGGCACTCCCCGTGTCGGTGCAGTCGAGAATGCAGCGCGGGGCGAGCCTGCCGTCGAACGCCAGCGTCAGACAATCCGGGATCGCACCGGTGCCGGGGTCCGTGCAGTCCACCACGGGGTCCTCGCAGACGAATCCCGTGCACCAACGACCGATGGGCTCCAAAGACGCAACGTCCACGACCGGCGCACACAACTCGGCGCAGTCGGCCTCCGTCTCACAATTGGCCCACAGGTCCGGGGGTACGCCGGCGCCGGTGGTGCTCGACGAACCGGCGGAGCTCGACCCGCTGGCATCGCTGGTGCCGACCTCCGAAGCCGAGGCGGTCGAGGAGGAATCCCCGGGTCCCTGCGAATCGGCGGTGGACGCGTCCGGGGACGAATCGCCCGTGGTCTCCGAGGCGGCACTCCCGCTGGCCGCCGTGGGGTCGCTGCTCGTCGAACCGATGTCGTCCGCAGGGACACACTGTCCGGCAACGTCTGGATTTCCCAGCTCGCCGTAGCGCCGACCCGTGGGGCAGCTCGCGTCGGGAATGCTGCACGCACCCGAGGGCTCACAGCGTCCCCCCGGCGCCTCGGTGCACTCGGAATCGAGCGTGCACACGAAGTATCCTGGGTTGGAGCAGGCCGCCAGACCCAGCACCAGCATCGACCCGAACCACGACCGCGCCCTCCCTCCCTTTGGGGCACACTCATCTCTCCCCCGCACCTGTAGACGGTACCACGCTCGCTTCGTGCGAGCCGCTACTCCAAGCTCTGAAGCGCGTGCCGAACGGTGTCGTTGTCGCGCAGCTTCAGCGAGGCTTGGAAGGACGCGCGAGCCTGTGCCGTGTTCCCCTCGCGGACTGCGATCTGTCCCAAGTTGTAGTGGACCGACGCGGCGAAGCGGTCGCCGGGATGAAGCGTCAGTGCCTTGTCGCAGTCCTCGCGAGCGGGCTTCAGCGTCTCCGCCAGCAGGCGAGCGTAGCACCGCGCGGCGTAAGGACGGGCCGCCTCGGGATCCAGCTTGATCGCATGGCTCAGCGCAACATCGGCGCCGGCGTAGTCCTTGGCCTTGGTCAGCTTGCGCCCCTGGGCCAACAGGACTCGAGCGGCGTTCGTGTCCTCCAGGGGGGCCTCGGCGGCGTCCACCTGCTTCACCGAACCCGCGGGCCACGGCGTTTCGTCGAGGGCCCGAAACCAGGCCAGCGCGTCCTCGCGCGCGGTCCCGGTGCGCTCGAGCTTTGACCACCCCAGCGTCGTGGCGTCTGCGACGTCGGCGAGGGCCGCAGCAAGACCTGCGGACAGGGGGGGCGCCAGACCCAACGCGGAGGCCGGCGGCAGCAGCGTCGTCTCCACGGTCCCATCAAAGGCGTAGTCCCCGGTGCACACGTAGGGCCCCTCGGCCTCGGCGTGCCACAGGAGCCGGACCATGCCGGCTTCGAGCGACATCTGCACCGCGACGATGTCCATGTGGTCGCGGACGAACGCATCCATCGTGACCTTGGGTTCGTCCCAGCACTCCTTGTAGTCTTCGAGCATCCCGCCCGCCAGCGCGGCTTCCTTCATCATCACCGCTGGCAGCTCGACATCGGGCCAGTCCATGCGCTCGCCCTTGGGTAGATCGTGCAGGTGGGTGGCGCCGACATTAGACCCGTGAGCGCCGCAGTAGTAGCCCGCGTCGGTGGTGGTCACCATCACACGCGCACCGACGCCACCGCGCATCGACAGCGTCATCGCGTCGACCTCTCCGTAGATCCGCTCGGTGTCCGCGGTCTGCAGCGCCACGACGGGACCCCCGCCCATCGGCGCAGCTTCGAGGCCAAGCGTGGTCACCGAGCCGGTCTTGCGGCAGGCCGGATCCTGCTCGAACTCGAAGCACTCGCACGCGAACACCTCGGCCTTGGCGTCGTTTCGGCGCACGTGCCAAAGCTCCTGGCCGTCCGTCACCGCAAGCGCGGAACGCTGGGCCGTGGCCGTCGTTCCCCCCTCGGTGGTCGTGTACCAGCGCGTCTGGGGTCCGCTGCCGGCATCGAACCACACCAACCACTCCTCCTGGATTGCTGAGGGGGGCGCCGGAGATTGAGCATCCGGTTCCTGGGCAGCCCCGCCGGACGTTTGCGGGACCGACGGGGCCGTCGGCTGACCCGCTGCCTTCGCGGGCTGGGGGGCGGCACCGCCGTCGCAGGCCAGCGTCAGCAACAGCGACAGCGGGAGCAACCAGCGCGTCGGCGGCAACAGGGGCAACAGGGGGACCACGGCCTGGAGCGTATCAAGGCTCAGTAGACGCCCTGCAGCGATCCGCCCCGAGCCGCGAGCGCATCGACCTGGCGCTCCACGTCGGGAT
>CAYGTG010000465.1:0-6587 GCA_964352485.1 uncultured Nannocystaceae bacterium
GGCTGCAGTCGCTCCAAGGTGCGGGCGAGCTGCACGTCGAGCATCGAGAGGACGCCGGCGCTTTGCAGGCGCGACAGGACGTCGCTCATGACATGCCTCCGGAGCCAAGCAGCGCGTCCAAAGCCTCGATGCGGGCGCGTGGGGGCTTCTCGGCGTAGATGCCCCGGCTTGCGCCGCGTCCGGGATCCATGCCGCGCAGGAAGAGGTAGCGAGCCCCGCCAAAGTGCTCGTCGTAGTCGAATCCTGGCTGCCGCCGAGCGAGGTGGCGGCACAGTGCGGCGGTGTAGAGGTGGTACTGCAGGATGTAGTGCTCGTGGCTCATGGCCGTCGCGAGCCGCTGCGGGACGTAGTCATCCGGGTGTGGCCCGAGATCGTTGGTCTTGTAGTCGGCAACGTACCAACGGTCCTGCACCCGGTACACCAGGTCGATGAAGCCTCGAAGGTACCCGCGGACCGGCACGAATGAGAGCGTGGCCAGGCGGTTGAGGTAGTCGTCGGGCAGACCGGTCGGGTCGGTCGCGAACGCCCGACGGAGCGAGCCGGGATCGAGGGCTTTGGAGGCGAGCGCGCCATCGGTCAGTGCCGCCGAGATGGGGAGCACGAAGCCGAGTTCGGCCAACATGTCACCGGGAGGCAGGTCGCACAAACGATGGCCGCTGTCATCGAGCGGGCAGGTGAGGACGTCACGCAGTGCGGAGACGGCAAGCTCGCGGTGCCCGGGCGCTTCGATGCCGTGTTTCCGCAGTCCTGCGACCACATGTTGACCCAGCGTGTGGTCATCCGCGGAGAACGGCGCGTGCTCGAGGACCTCGTGAAAGAAGTTGCCGACGTGGGCGCCGCGGGGGAACGGCGCGAGGCGGACGCGGGCGTCGTCTGGGGGAGCGGCGTCGCGGTCCCTGCTGGGGTGCTCGGCGGTTTGGTCGACGTCCCGACCGCTGGTGAGGTCGGCTGCGCCGTGGCTCGCGGTGATCCCGGTGAAACTGGTCGTCCGGTACAGGCGGTCGATCGAGGAGCGTGGTGTGCGGGCCGCGAGGTCGGCCGGGGCTGCCGTGGGCTCGCTGGGCAGTGGCTGCGCAGTGCCGCCGAGGTGGGAGATCGCCCAACTTGGGTGCTTGCGCTGCTGTAGCCACTCCCACTGCTCAGCGTCCTCCGCTCGTCGCAGCAGGTCAGGCACGGCGGTGTACGGGTCCGAGCCCGGTGGGCATTGTGGGCCAAACAGCAGGTACCCCAGGGCGCTGTGGTGGAACCGGTTGAACCGACCCCAGACGATCACGCAGCGGTGACGAGCTCGGGTCAGGGCGACGTACAGCAGTCGCAGGCCTTCGGCGAACGACTCGATCTTGGCCTGCCGAACCGAGGGCAGCGAGTCGCGCTGTTTGTCGTGCCCAGGCTTGGGACCGATGTCGACCTCCAGCGCGTGGTCGTGATCGGGGTTGTGATATTTGAGGTGCTCGTACTCGCTGCCAAACGGCTCGGCTGCAGCCCACAGGTAGGGGCAGTAGACCACCGGGTACTCGAGCCCCTTGCTGCGGTGAATGGTGATGAGCTGGACGGCCTCGTCGTCGCGTTCGAGACGGAGCTTGACGGCCTCCGCTGCGAGCATCTGGTCGCCCTTCTTCTGATCTGCAAGCCAGTGCAGCAGCCCGGTGGGTCCCAGGTGATCGCGGCTGGTGGCTTCGTGGAGCAACTCGGTGAGGTGCAGCAGGTTGGTCATCCGCCGCTCGCCGTCGGTGAGCCGAAGCATGGTCTCGCCGAGCCGGAGGTCGGTGAGCATGGCGCGGAGCATGTGGATGAACCCACGCTGCACCCACGCCGCATGCCAACGGCGAAAGCTGTTGGCCCAGTGCTCCCAAGCTTCGTCGTCGTCCGCCATCTCCTCCAGTTCGCGGGCGTTGACGCCGAGCATCTCGGTGGTCAGCGCGGCGCGCAGCAGGTAGGTGGAGGTTGGCTCGGCGACGGCGGAGAGCACTCGCTCGAGCTCTTCACACTCCGTGGTCTCGTAGACCGAAGAATCCCCGTAGACGACGCCTGGGATCCCCAGGTCACGGAGCGCGGCCTGGACCTGTTGGGCTTGGCGGTTGGTGCGGCTGAGCACCGCGATGTCGCGAGCGCGGATGGGCCGGCCCTCGACCTGCGCCCCACTGGCCAAGAGTTCGGCAATGTCGGCCGCGACACGAGGCGGCAGCTCCCGCTCCGTCCAGTAGGACGGGATGGTGTTCGTCTTGGTGCGCCCCATGTTGGGATCGAGGGGCTGCACCTTGATCTCGAGCGGGGGCAGGGGGGTGCCGTCAACACGCAGCGAGTCCTCGGCGCCGGGGCGAGGGCCCACGGGGACGAAGTCGATCGCGTCCAGCATGAACGGTCGCGGCGTCGTGAAGAGGTGCTCGATCGCGCTCAGGAGCCCTGGATCCGAGCGCCAGTTGGTCGTCATCGTGTGCCGACGCTCGGGCTCGATACCTTCACCGGCCTTGAGGTACGCAAACACGTCCGCCCCGCGGAAGCCGTAGATGGCCTGCTTCGGGTCGCCGATCAGCAACAAAGGATGCGTGGCATCTCCTGTGCCGAAGATGCCGTGGAAGATCTGGAACTGAACGGGATCGGTGTCCTGAAACTCGTCGATCAACGCGGCGCGATAGGTCTCCCGAATCGAGGCCGTCAGCGTCTTCCCGCGGCGGGGATGCGACACCGCGTCGGCAAGCCGGTGCAGGAGGTCGTCGAAGGACTGCACGCCCTTGGCTTGCTTGCGCTTGGGCAGCGCTTCGTCGAGGAAGCGCGCCAAGCCGTGCTTGAACGCCAACGAGCGACGCTTGAGGTCTTCCTCAAGGGGAGACGCGGCGCCGTACAGCTCGCCGCACGCGTCGAAGAAGGCGTGCTGCGGTGTGGTCTTGCCCTTGTTGGTGTTGTTGGCGAGGGCCTCGGAGGTGAGGAGTTCGAGCTTCTCGAACGTGAGGTGCTCACCGGGGTGCGGCGGGTGAAAGAATGCGCTGGCGGCCTCAAGCCAGCCCCGGACCCGGGCAGCCTTGTATCGGTTGCCGTTGAGGACCTTGGGAACGGACAGCAGGTCTCGAACCTCGTTCTCTTGGGAATGCCAGATCGCGCGGGCTTTTCGAAAGGCGCGGTCGAACGCGTCTTCGAGCGCGACCGTGTCCACGTCGTGCTCCGAGGGGACCTCGGGTACGAGCGTGACGCCGGGGTTGGCCGCTGCGATCCACGCGAGCGACAGGAGCCTCGGCGGGAGCAGCCCGCTGCGGATCGCATGGGTGACGAAGCGTCGATCTTCGCCGTAGAGCGTGCGCGCCCAGTAGTCTCGGACCGCCTCGTCGAGAAGCGGCTGCTGGTTGGCGATGAGCTCGGTGTCGAACGCGGTCCCGGTCTCGAATGCCGCGTCGTGCAGCACGCGGTGGCAGAACCCGTGGATCGTGCTGATCGCGGCCTCGTCGAACGCACGCAGGGCCGTTTGGACGCGACGAAGATCTTCGTCGCGGTGGGCCGCTCGACGCTCGAACCAGGCCGCGCTGCCCGGATCGGCCGAGGCCGTCCCCGACAGCACGCGTGCCGTGTCATGGAGCCGGACCCGAATACGGTCTCGGAGCTCGGCCGCCGCCGCCTCAGTGAAGGTCACGACGAGAATCTCGTCGGCGGACATGTCTCGCTCGACGACCAGGCGTACGAAGAGCGTCGCGATCGTGTACGTCTTGCCGGTGCCTGCGCTGGCCTCGATCAGATGAGGTCCGCGCAGCGGGAGCGTGCTCGGGTCGAGGACGCCGGCGGTCATCGAACGTCCTCCTGGAGCGCGTCGAGCAGCGGACCGAACACCCTTTGAGCAACGGTGCCCGCATCACCGGCTGCGAGCGGGACCTTCAGCGGGCTGTAGCCGGGTCGGAACACGTCGTCGTCCCCGAACACCCTTTGCACGTGCGGGTCCTTGCGCTCGAAGCTGCGCTCTTGCCAGCCGTTGGTGGCTTTCCAGCGGGCAGACTGAGGATCGCCGCTGATGCGGAGCTCCGCCATATAGTTGTGCGAGGCGGTCGGGAACAGCAGCAGGGGCTCGCGTTGCCCGATCCAATAGAGTTCACACAGGTCTCCGAGCAGATCTGCGGCCCCCTGTACCGGCCCAAATGAACAGACCTCCGGAGGCGTGTCCTTGCGCTGTGCACGGGCGACGAGGGTCGAGCGCATGGCTTGGTCGTCGGGGGCCATGGCGCACAGGCACAGGTGCTGGATCCACAGCTGAAGCAACGACTTGGGCTGACGTTTGCTGTACTGCAGGTGCACGCGGCCGGAGGGCCAACGATCGCCCAACGTGCCCACCACCCGGGTCTCGGCGAACGGAAGGTCGAGCAGCAGCGGCTCGAGAGCGTCGCCCTCTCGTGAGGCGCCGGCTGCCGCGATCAGCGGGCTCACGGCCCGATGGGTCTCCTCGTGTGTGCACGCTCCAGGGGTCCCCAGTGGAACCAGACCTCCGGCTCGCGTCAGGGCGAGAGAGTCGTCTTGGTCCATGTTCGCAAGCTCGTGGTGCAGCACAGTGTCGCCAAGAAGCCAGTCGTCGAGGCCGGCGACCTCCATCGGCTCGCGGTCGCTGTAGTCACGAGAGTCCCGGTTCTCGAGGAACACCCCGAGTCGTCGCTTGACGAGGTCAGCGACCGGAAGCCTGTAAAACTTGAGCAGGCGATCCAGGGGCAGCGTCGACGCACTGGGGTCCAAGGCTCGAGGATCGGGAAGTGCTTCGGTGAGCAGCGCGGGGCGACCGTGCGACTTGGCAGGGTCGAGCAATGCGCGAGCGCCCTCGCAGTAGTCGTGGGAGAAGCTGAACAAGCGCGGGTCCGGGTCCGCGCCGAAGTAGCGGGGGGAAAACGGCTGCATCGGATGCCGAACCCGCACGAGCTCGCGGACGCCCGCGAGGGTGTCGGGCTGTGGCGCCGGTGGCTCGATGGTGGCGGCGAGCTGGTCGAGCAGGTCGCTGACCACGACCGAAGGCGGCAGCTCAGCGTTGTCCTGGATGCTCTGGCCCACGTAGGAGAGGTGGACGCGGTCCCGTGCCGCAAGGATGGCCTCCAAAAAGAGGTACCGGTCATCGGCCCGACGAGAGCGATCGCCGGGCTTGGGGTCGTTGGCGACCTGATCGAAACTCATCGTTCGACTACCGCGAGGGAAGGCGCCGTCGGAGAGCCCGAGCATGCAGACCACGCGGAACGGCACCGAACGCATCGGGAGCATCGCGCAGAACGTCACGCCCCTGGCCAGGAAGCCTCGCGGCGGTGCGTCGGTCTCCAGCCGGGTCTCGACCAGCTCGAGGATGGCTTCGAGCCCCAGGTCATCCTCGAACCCAGCGGCGTGGGCATCCTTGGCGATGGCATCGAAAGCGCCCCGCAGCGGTTGCGGGTCCCACGCGGAGACCGAGCCCTGCTCGACGAGCAGAGACTGGAGCATGCCCTCGAGGTCTCGCTGCCACAGCTGGACCGGGCGGGCTGCTTCCAACCCGAGGATGACGGCGAACAAGGCCTCGCAGAACTGTCCGAAGCGTCCCAGGAGCTCGGACGACGCACCCTCGATCTCGTCGAAGGGTAGTACGTCCGCAAACATCTCCAGCCCGTCGCCGCGCATGGCGACGCCCAGGAACAACCGGTGTAAGCCAAAGCGCCAGGTGTTCTCGCTGAGCTTGGGCTGCCCGTGTTTGCCGCGGTGGTCGGCGTCGATGCCCCACCGAATCTTGGCACCCTCGACCCACGACGCGATGCGGTCGAGCTCTTCGGCAGCGATGCCGAAGCGGGCTTGCACGGGTTCGAGCGCCAGGAGGTCGAGAACCTCAGACGCAGTGACCCGTCCGCCCACCATCGCGACGATGCGGATGAACGCGTCCACGAGGGGGTTCTCCGCCCGAACCGAGCGGTCCGCGACGCAGAACGGGATGAACGCAGGGTCATCGTCGTTGCGTTCGAAGACGGCCTCGACCAGCGGCGCAAACGTCTCGACGTCGGTGAGCAGGACCGCGATGTCACGCGGCTGCAACGTGGGATCGTCGGCGAGCATCGCCAGCAGATGGTCATGCAACACCTCGACCTCGCGCATCGGCGAGTGACACGCATGCAGCGTGACGGAGGGATCTCCTGCCGCGGGTTTGTGACGCTGCGTCTGCTGTCCCTGCAGGTGCAGCATCCGCGATTGAAGCGCGGCGAGCGTCGAGTCCTGTCCGGGGTCGACGTACAGCGACGCCTCGCCCTCCTGGTAGTCGACCTGTTCGAGGACCCCTTGAAACTCGCGGCCGACGGCGCCGAGCGAGACGAGCAGCGGCGGAACGGCGTCCAAGACTTCCGGCGTCATCCCGCGGCGACGGAGCTCGGCCCAATACTCCTGCGATGGCGAAACAACGAAGAGATGAACCGGCACGACCTTGTCCAGCGCCTGTAGGACATGCACGTAGAATGGAGGCAGGGTCGTGACGCCGAACAGGCTGACGCGGGACGGGAGGCCCTGCGGCGGGGCGTCTTCAAGGGCGTCGATGAAGTCTTGCGCCGACGCGGCGACGTGTTGACCGCCCAGGCGATCGTTGACGGCGCGCCACAGCACGGCCTGCCAGTGGTCTTCAG